>CAZLBO010000308.1:0-3557 GCA_964557725.1 uncultured Bifidobacteriales bacterium
ATTCATCTTCATCTTCATCTTCATCAGGTTTATAAACCCCAGCCATATTATTATACCGTTGACTTAACATGCTCTCGCCTGAATCCGTAACAAGAAATGAACGAAGAAGCCCTATAGAAGGAGGTCTCAATAAATTATCGAAATCCATATCATCGGAAGTATGAGGAATTAATTTTTGACCCACCGCAGCCAAAAACATTAGCAACAGAATAACAAAAGCCCCACTGACAATACGAATGGAACCAGGTTCTTTCAGGAATTTTATAAAATGATTCATCTATCCCCTCAACCTTGGATCCATGTAATAAGAGAATACATCATGTAGTAACATCAATAAACGAATAATGACAGCAGTTAATAAAGAGATAGCCATGACAATAAAAAACTCTCTATCACTCGTGGCAGACCAAACTAACTCTCCCATGCCTCTTCGATTGAATATTTTTTCGACAACAATGACTCCCCCCACCAATACGGCAAAACGAGAAATAACAATACTTAAAAAGGGAAGGATAACAGGTTTAATAAACTGAGGAAAAAGAGCGACGCCACGCGACCGTGCCGCTTTGATAAATAAAGAGGCATTGACGGATTGTATTTCTAATGTTAAAACACGAACAAACTCACCTAAAGTCCCATTGCCTAAAGCTAGCACCACCAACGGTACAACATAATAAAGGAAAACAGCTAAGCCATTACTTAGTTCCTCAACAGGACGGATAATATTCATGTGAAAAGAAAATATAAGCCCTAATACAATGTAACCTACCACAAAAACAGGTACCGAAGATATTCCATAAACGACTGAGCTAATTACTTTGCCCCTTTTAGAATCTGGCCGAGTGGCTAAATAGATAGAGATAGGAATGGACAAAAGAATAGAAAGAAGAAGAGAACCTACAGTAAGATAAATAGTTGTAAAAGCTGTCCCCTTAATCAAATCAATGACGGGCTCATTATTACTGATTCGTATGCCAAAATCTAGCGTTAAACAACCCTTAACCCAATGAAGGTATTGAACAATTGCCGATTGATCCATGTGTAATATTTTTTTGGATGCATCGGAAAGGTTATGTACTTCTGTAAGGCCTGGAGTCAGCTGTATAATAAAGAAAATAAGCAGGCTAGCACAAAACACAGAGGCAAAGAAGTTGAATACTTTGCCACTAATTTTACTCGAAAAAAAAGGACCAAAAGCTTTAGGGATCAAATAACACTCTCTAGCTTAGTATTAAAAATTAAGGGTTTCTTAAACGGTTAAGCCCTCAGTATCACTGAGAGCCTCTGAAGATTTTTTCACCAGGCCCTGTATCGCCTTGTTCGTATACATCCCCTTCGATGACAGCATCCTTGGCAGGAGTCTCTCTGGAAAGTTTAATGACAATTTTCTTTTCTAGATTTTCAGACAATTTATAGCCTTTTACAAAGCCCATGTTTCCATCTTTGTCTTCTGCAATCAATTTATATTCATTGCGTACATCAATGCCTTTACTGAGCTTAAACTCGCCCTTTTCATCCACTTTTACGGAGTCTGTCCACGGCTTAGAATAAACTACCACATCGGTATTTTTAAGTTGTGAGCCATCGGGCATCACAACAAAGCCTCTAATCGCAGGGCCGCCACAGCCAATTAATAATGCAAAGGCTAAAGCCCCCGATAATTTAACCATTGTATTTTTCATATTTATTCTCTCTCCGAGTCTGGGATGTACCATTCATTAGCAAAAGTAAAGAAACGATAAGGTTGAACAATAAACTTTTTAACCTTACTGTCAATCGCTGTATTCTTCTCTAATGTCCACAAGAATGTATAAGGAAGTTCTTTATTTAAATATTCATGTAAGTCGTAATTAATACGTCTTCTGACTTCTTGATTAATCGTTTTAGAAAAAACCTGTAACAAGCTATCGACCTTAGTGTTCTTATAAGAAATAAAGTTATCTCCCATGGGTCTATTTTCAGCAGAGTGAAAAAGTGAGTAGATATTAGATGAGTTATCAAATAACCATTCTGCAAAAACGATGTCAAAAGAATGATCCTTCTTTACTTCTGTTTTCCATTTCACAATTTCTCTGTGAACTAATTCGACCTTAATTCCAATTGCCTTTAAATGATTTTGGAATCGTAGGCAGACAGATAGTCCTCCTTCATTTCCACTGTACAAAGGAATTTTCAATTTCAAGACCACAGGCTTTCCCTTGTATTCTAAAATGCCATCGCCATTAGAATCTTTTAATCCAGCCTTAGCCAATAATGCCTTAGCCTTTTTAACGTCTTGCGCTCTTGGTTCAACATCAGGGTTATATGCCCATGAAGCAGGCGAGAAGGGCCCTGATACAATTTCACCTCGACCAAAATAGATGTCATTTAGCATTCGTTCTCTATCTAGGGAAAGTGTAAAAGCTTCCCGAACTTCTTTTATAGCCAAAACAGGGTTACTAAAGTTATAACCAAAAAAGGCAAAGGTAAGAGAGTTATAAGGCAATAAATTAAACTTACCTGTATTTGCAATTTCAGTGATTTTTTGAGGAGGAACCTCAATCATTAAATCAATCGCATTTAATATTAAACTCTGAACCAAAAGTGAAACTTCTGGTTGATAGCGCATGGTAAAGTTAGGGATATTGGGAGCCCCTAAATAATGCTTTTTAAAACCTTTAAGAATTACATCCTTATTTTTTGTTTCCCGATGGAACTTATAATATCCTGTTCCTATTGGATTTTTTGAAAAACTAGAAAGTTTAGAGATCACTGTTTTTCCCCCTAAGGCATGCTTAGGTAAGATTTTAAACAAGAATCTTTTTTCAGGTTCGGGGATACTATGTCTAAATTCAAAGCGAACGACATTCGGTCCCATCACAGTTACAGATTTAATTACATCTAATGCCTTTCGACGTTCAGGAGGAATATCGGAAACAGGGTTCATAATGGCTTCATAAGTAAATTTTACATCTTCTGCAGTAAAGGGAACCCCATCATGCCATTTGATTCCCTTTCTCAAGGTGAAAACAATCCGCTTATTTCCATTAAAAATTTTCCACTTCTTGGCTAAACGTCCTTTTACATCTCCTCGATGATCAATAAAAACGAGAGATTCAAATAAGAACTCCGAAAGCCTTAAGGCAGTTTCATTATCTGTTGTTGTTAAGGGATTATATGTATCAGGCAGAATCATTTCTGCATAGACAATTTTTCCACCCTTCTTCCCTGCGTACAGAGAAGACAAAAAGAGGCCACATAGTCCGATGACTAGAACCTTGTGAAACCAAGGAATCGTTCTTGTGCGATGATTGACTGTTGGTTGTTTCATGTTTTCACTCCACATATCATTTAATGACTTTTTCTTATAATTGTTCCGTTAGAATTCATATTTGCAACCGCAGCTGCAACACCCTGCATAGTATCATGCATTTGACGACAAACAGGGTAGGCCTTTTGTAAGTGAAACAGTGTTTCAATTACTTCATCATACCTACTCTTGGTTGTCCTAAAAATTGTATAAGCATATTCTGACATATACAATGGGTCAATACGATCAACATCATTTCTAACTTGAA
>CAZLBO010000309.1:0-3549 GCA_964557725.1 uncultured Bifidobacteriales bacterium
GTTTAACACAATGTCTAATATCTGATGAACTCTTAATTCTGCAAGTTCATCCATTTTTATATTTACTTCACCGTAACGGTTTTCATTAAAATCCATAAGTATCTATAAGCCTTTGGTTTTTCGGTTGGTATACCGAAGATAAAAAATAAATGCTATGAGTAATATTAAGGACAGAATAGCAACTTTGAGAGAAAAGTAAAGCCAAGGAGAGGTGTACATGATCTTAACATCATGCTTGCCTGCATCTAAATAGACCCCTTGAAAGAGGTGATTTACTTTGAGGAGTGTGGTGGCTTTGCCATCAACTTGAACTGTCCAGTGGGGGAAGTAAACTTCTGAAAGAAAGAGAATGCCTGGTTTATTTGTATTTACTTGGTATTGCTTTGTATTAATTCGGTTGATAGTTTTTGAGATGGATGTAATGGCTGGTACAGTATCTTGGATTGGGGAAGCTGTGATTTTTTGGCGAAATTGATCGGAAATATAGACTTTTTCCTTGGGTAAATAGTTTTTGTCCAAAACAAGGTGGAGTATGTTCTCGTCTTTTTGAAACTCCCAATTTTCAACAAAAAAGGCACGGGGGAGGTAGGATTTATTAGGGGCTAATATCATCCGTCCATTTTTAGGGTTTTTGGCAATAAGATATTTGACGTTGAGCATATCAAGTGCTTTAGAGCCTGATATTCTTCCATCAGCACTTTGAACTAGGTTTTTCATAAAATTAGGGTTCGCTTGATAGGGAGAACCTCTGAATTCACGATATAAAGTGTATTCATTATCAATAAAGCCACCTATGTCCTGATAGCCAAAAGCCTGCATATATCCACGGGTATAGGCTCTTGGTAGTCCAAAAACTCGGAACTCTTCTTTTTCTTTTTCCAAAGTGGAAAGGATAGATGTTTTTGGGAAGTATAGGTTTGAATCATAAGTTTTGATAAAAGAGTTGTTAACAATAATGAGATCAAGAGTCACAGCAACTAATAATAAGATGGCTAAGTTTTTTTTGTTGGATGATTTAATTCCCCATGCCCAGATTCCACCAGCAATAACAGAGAATAAAAGAAAGGCGCGAATAGCACCTAGTCGAAAATCAGGGATACTTCCTGCTTGCTTAGAGAAGTTGCTGAATACCTCCGTAGAAAAAACGGTATTCCAAATGCCAAAAGCTAAGTCTGGGATGAGGCAGAAAGTTAAAAGTATTCCTCCTACTCCTAGAATAATTTTTTTTAGTTGTTGGATTCTTTTTTCGGGGATGACTTCTGAGCGTTTGTAAAATAATTCATAAAGGGTATGGGCGCTAAGCATAAGGCCTGATAAGGTAAACCAAAAGAGAATCATACCTGGTGCTCGAAAGCTTTTAATCCCTGGCACAAAGTGATAGAATAATCTAAAAATGGGGGTGTTGGCGCCTAATGCAAAGATGGCTGATAATACAGAGAGGGCAAGCCAATACCACATCCATTTTCTTCGAAACAACCAAAGTCCAAAAAAGCTAATAATGATAAGGGCAAAACCAGGGTATTCTGAGTTTAGTTTAAATATGTTGCGTCCCCAATATTTGTTATTGATTCCAGTGAATTCGGGAATAATAAAGGAAGCAAGCTCTTCTGGGTGTATTGACCAAGAGGTAGCGTGTTCATAGGTCTGCTTGTCTCCTGTTCCTCGCACAGAATAGGCCTCATTGTATTTGATAGGGGGGTAAAAGATAGGGAAGGCAATGCCGACTCCAAGAAGGATAGGTACCCAGAATTTAAGAGAGAGGGGAAGGATGCTTTTCCATTTTTTCTCTTTAATCACAAAGACTAGTTTAAAGGCGTAGTATAAAAAGAAGCCCATTAAAACAAAGTAGGTGAACTGAAGATGGGAGGTTGAGATGTAGAGGGCAACGTTAAGGGAAAGGCCTAAAGCATGGTACCATTTGGCTTTTGTACTCAGTAGGCGAAGTAAAAAGAATAAGCCCAAGGGAAGCCAAGCCATAATGTAAAACTTGCCTGTATGGCCTGCATGTATATGAGATATAAAGTTGGTATTGAGCATGTAACAAACAGCGAGAACGGTACTTAACCATTTGTCTAACTTAAAAAACCTATAGATGAGAGTGTATGTGGTAATGCCAGCGATTAAAACATGAAGAACTAGCATATGCCCTACTAGGTAGGTCACTGGTACAAATAAACCTAATAATATGAATAGAGGGTAAGAAGCGTCTCCGAACATGGCGTCAAAGGTGGGCATTCCTGATAAGGCATAGGGATTCCAAAAAGGGAGCTCTCCCTGCTTGAGTGCATCAAAATAAAACTTCCAGCCTAGGGAACCAATTTGATCGGAAGCATAAAGGCTCTGATTAGAAAAGAGATACGAAAGAAAGGGCAAAAGGCCTATTCCAATAATGAGAGCGATGGCTATGCCGTGACTCTTGAGGATGTTTTTTAACATTTTAGTCCCAACTTGATAGGTTTTGACACGGAAATGTATAAAAAAGGGGAGGGGAGCCCAATACTCCCTATGAGGGTGGAGTGAAGGTTAGTTTAGGGCGATTTTGATAGTTGATAGAGGCTGTCAATAGCTGTTGCATTAAGTGGGGAGTTGAGAATTTGAAGGGTTGAAAATTCGCCATTAAAAAATTGTGAAGGGGTCGATTGTCCAAGATAATTTCCTATAGAAGGATTATAGGGTGGATTCCACAGGGGTTTAGTAGGAACGAGTAGGTCGTATTGTGTGTCGATAGAGTCGGCAATAACCCCGTTTAAATAGAGGTAATTTCTTTGTAAATAATGATTGCGGACAAATGCAAGATGAATTTTCTGATTGACTAAATTACGGTAATTTAAGCGACAGTTGAAGAATAGGTTGGGGGAGCCATCTCCGTAGGGGTTTTGATGGTGTCTTGTGCTGGCCGTAAGAGTATCGCCTTTTAAACTGATTCCTATGACCCCATTATTTTGAGCAAGATAGAAAAGCATAGATGAAGTTTTAGGTTCTAATAATTTGTAGATTTTTACTGAGAGTTCAATGGTAAAGTTTTTAGCAACCCAGCAAGTGGTGTTGTTGAGTTTTAAGCAGGTGTCTAAACTAATGTAGTCGTTTAATCCATCAAATGATAAACCATTTGGGGTGGGAGTTGCTCCCACGATTATTCCATGATTCCCCCCCGATATATCACTCAGTGTGTCTTTTTTACCGCTTCCAAATTTCCATTTGGCAATAATTAAATGGCGGGAAAATTTCATTATGGGCCCCGCAGTGGTGTCCTTTCCATCAGTAACATATACTTTCCAAAAATAGGTTTGATATAAATTGAGCAATCCTGTTTTGTATGAATTTGAATCCACCACAATCATCTGAGCTGGGTTTTTACTCCCCCAGTCTGTCGTGTCTGTTCCGAATAATAAGAGATGGGAGAGTGTATCTCCAGAATCTGGATCAGAAGAGCTCCAAGTAAGGGTAACGGCACTATCAGAGACTCTGGCATAGGGTTTGGGATAAAAATTATTTGGTAGGTTAGGAGGGGAGTTTTGTGGTGGCAGAGGTTTATTTGATGCTGGGGGG
>CAZLBO010000310.1:0-3535 GCA_964557725.1 uncultured Bifidobacteriales bacterium
AAAAAATTTAAATTATCTATTTGATATTTTCCTATTACATCTAAATAATGAACACCGCAATCCACAATAGGGGAAAGAGAGTTCATAATATTTTTATGTGTAATCCATTCTTTTCCGGAACTCTGCTGATTTAAATTCATTCGCATTACCATGGGTTTTCCCAAGGTCTTTCCAATTTCTACAAATTTAGCCCAAGAAGGATGGTGTCTTAAAATATAACCAATCACAACCTTCTTTTGACATTCTTTGGCAGTGGTTTCTACTGCTCTTGCTTCTTTTACGGTAACCCCTAAAGGTTTTTCTACAAATACATGACACCCTGCTTTAAGAGCAGCAATGGCATATTCCGAATGAGTATCAGGGTAAGTGCAAATCGCTACCGCATCGGGCTTTAATTCTTTAAGAGCTTTAAGATAATCATCATGATGTTTGTAGCCTAAAAGTTCTTTAGGGAGTCTTTCTCGTGAACCATCGTCACGACTCACAAAACCGATCAATTCAAATTCATCCATTTTGTGATAAGAACCCGCATGGGACTTTCCCATGTTTCCACATCCTGCTACCAATATCCTTATTTTATCAGCCATAGTCCTTTACTCCTATTCTTTGTTTGCTTCATTTTGTCCAAAATCCTACAGAATAATAGTAAGAATTGCCCTATTTGTAAGGTTCGTGTTCCCTCGTTCCCTGCCAACCTCTTTTGATTGACAGATAAAAAAGCCCTTCAGAAATTTATCCCTCTTTCTACTCTCAGCCCTTTCAAATTTTCATTAAATAAATACTATACCCCCATGGCATTAATATCTATCAAAGACGTAACGTTGACCCTTAGCGGTCCCCCCCTATTAAACAAGTTAAACCTCCATATTGAAGAAGGAGATCGCATCGGTCTACTAGGCCGAAACGGAGCAGGTAAATCGACCTTAATGAAGGACATTAATGGAGAAATAACCCCCGACTCAGGAGAAGTCGTCTTCCAAACAGGAGTGACGGTTGCCCGATTAGAGCAAGAAGTTCCCACTGCCCGAGAAGGCACTTGCATGGACTTAGTCTTAGAAGGATTAGGAGAAGTAGGAGGCTTATTAAAAAAGTACCATGAGTTGTCCCTAGAACTTGCAGGTGATAACCCTGAAAAAGCCATGACAGCCATGGAAAAAGTACAAAATCAAATTGATGAGCGAGGAGGATGGGAAGCTGAAAACAAAAGCCAAACCATTTTAACCCAAGTAGGTGCAGATCCCGATCAAAAATTCTCGTCCCTTTCTGGAGGAATGAAAAGAAGAGTTTTGCTCGCACGTGCATTAGTCAAAGAGCCCGATGTTTTACTTTTAGATGAACCAACAAACCATTTAGATATTCACTCTATCCGCTGGATGGAAAACTTCTTTTTAAAATACCGTGGCACTATTCTATTTGTCACACACGATAGAGCCTTTCTTCAAAACTTATCCACCCGTATTGTAGAGCTTGACCGGGGAAGAGCCCGCAGCTGGGAATGTGCCTACCGTCAGTTTCTTATTCATAAAGAAGCTGCTCTCGAAGAAGAAGCAAAAAACAACTCTGAGTTTGATAAAAAGCTATCCAAAGAAGAAGCTTGGATTCGCAAAGGGGTTAAAGCCCGCCGAGCAAGAAATGAAGGCCGCGTACGAGCCCTACAAGATTTACGCAAAGAGCGCTCCCAACGTCGAGAACATCAGGGGAATGTAAAAATGACTCTGCACGCAGGAAATAAATCGGGCCGAGTGGTTTCAAAATTGAAAAATGTTTCTTTTGACTACGGTGACCAAACGATTATCAATCGGTATACAGGAGAAATTCTCCGAGGGGATCGCATTGGTTTTATTGGGGCTAATGGCTCAGGAAAAACCACTCTCATCAAACTGATACTGGGACAACTGCAACCTACAGAGGGAGAAGTCACCCTAGGAACTAAATTAGAGATTACCTATTTCGATCAACTAAGGCATACCTTAGATGAAAGTAAAACACCCCTTGAGAACTTAGGTTTAGGGGGAGATCAAGTTGTTGTCAATGGAATAAGTAAACATGTGATGGGGTATCTCGCCGACTTCTTATTTACACCCGACCAAATAAGAAACCCTGTCTCTCGTTTGTCTGGAGGAGAAAAAAATAGGCTTTTATTAGCCCGTTTATTTACAAAATCTAGTAATGTATTGATTTTAGATGAACCCACCAATGACCTTGACCTAGAGACTTTAGAGTTACTTGAAGAATTAATTACCCAATACAAAGGCACTGTTTTAATCGTGAGTCATGACCGTATTTTTGTCAATAATGTAGTGACCCATACTCTTGTTTTAGAAGGAAATGGACAGGTTAAAGAGTACGCTGGCGGCTATGAAGATTGGCTTAAAGATTGGGATGCTCAAGAAAAAGATAAAGGGAAAAAGTCTGTTGTTAAAAAGTCACCTTCTCAAAAATCCACCGCCGTAAAATCGGAGGACTCCAAGCCTAAAAAGCTTAGCTACAAAGAACAACGAGAACTTGAAGGCCTTCCTAAAGAAATTGAAGTTTTAGAAACCGAGCAGAACACAATCAATACATTAATTGCTCAACCCGATTTTTACAAGAAAGATCATGAAACGGTAAAAACCACCAATGAGCGACTCAAAGCCATTGGGGCTGAACTTGAATCGCTTTATAAACGGTGGGAAGATTTAGAGTGAAATTCTTGAGAAGATCAATCGAAGGAAGTAATATGCCAAAATCAAAAAAGATAAAACTACTATTTCTATGCACCGGAAACTCCTGCCGTAGCCAAATGGCCGAGGGATGGACGCGTCACCTCAAGGGTGACTTTATTGAAGTCTATTCCGCAGGAATTGAAACTCATGGGCTCAATCCAAATGCTGTCAAAGTTATGGCAGAGGCTGGAGTAGATATCTCAGGGCACAAATCTCAACACATAGATGAATTCAAAAATACCAAACTCGATGTGGTAGTCACGGTTTGTGGTCATGCGCATGAAAGTTGCCCTGTCTTTCCCCATCAATGTAAGGTCATCCATGTTGGTTTTGGTGACCCCCCCCAAATGGCCAAAGAACTCGCCGAAAAAGGAGCCACAGAAGAGGAACAACTCGAATGCTATCGCAAAGTCCGTAATGAGATTAAAAAGTATGTAGAGACTTTGCCTGAAAGCATTTAAGCTGTATAGGTTTTGATAATTAGAAGATCTTCTACCTGGTGGAGGCGGCGGGAATCGAACCCGCGTCCGAATAAACTTTCCTAATCGCTCCTACATGCTTTTCTTCCGTTTTAAGTTTCGCTTGTCTACCCGCCCTGGAAGCCGGCTAGTAAATTCGCTAGTCTAGAAAATCTTAGCCAACGTATCCAGACACTACGCCAACCCAGCCCTCATTTATGGCGATTCAAAAACCCTTCGGGCACGAATCCTTGAACCGTGGCCGTCTCAGCTATTAACTAAGCAGCCATTGCATAAGAGTAATCTTCTGCATTTATTTATTTTTTCAGTTTTTTTAAGAGGCCAACTGAAACCTCTGCATGCAACTTTTAA
>CAZLBO010000311.1:0-3534 GCA_964557725.1 uncultured Bifidobacteriales bacterium
AAACAAGTGGGGTACCGTTCGACCCAAGTAGAAGTTCCATCAGGAGAAGGGTAAAAACCAGTGATATCATTTACTGTCATGGTTACTTTATCTGTTTCTTTTTCTACCTCTACATTTTGCATACCTAGTTCTTCAAAATCAGGTTGGTCATCACTCGTAAAAATACACTGCACTTCTATAGTCACAATTTTTGGGCTCATTCATTTTCTCCTGTCGGGGGCTTTAATAAAGTGGATCAAGGTTCCCGACTCCCTTGTCTCTCCATCCCCTAAATTATTAAAAGTTTTTTTGGAAGCAAGGCACCAAGTTACTAGCTTTGTCGGCGGTTTTAAGTTAGAATTTTTTTCAGATAAGCACAGAAAGGTTATTTTGTCTCAGATCACATTGACAGTTAATAAAGTCGAACACACTTTTTCTAGTGGAATCTCCGCAGGTGAAGTCGTCACTCAAATCAATGAAAAAGCACTCCCTCATACCCTAGGGGTACTTGTAGGCGACACCCTCTACGATCTGCAACAAACCATTACCTCTTCTGGTGCTCTCCAACTCGTTTCTGCTAATAGCGACGAGGGTTTAGAGCTTATTCGTCATTCAACGGCTCATTTAATGGCTATGGCCATTGTTCAGTTGTTTCCCGATACCAAATTAGCCATAGGCCCCACCATAGAAAATGGGTTTTATTATGACTTTGAGAGTTCACACAAGTTTACTCCCGATGATTTTGAGAGCATTGAAAAAAAGATGCTGGAATTAGCCAAAAGCAATTTGTCTATCCAACGCAAAGAACTCAACAAGCAAGAAGCACTTGAGTATTACCAAAAATTAGGGGAAACCTATAAGGTTCTCCTTATCGAAGATTTAAAAGACGATGTAATTAGCATTTATGAACAAGGTGATTGGTCTGATCTTTGTCGGGGGCCTCATGTCCCCAGTACTAAAGTATTAGGGCACTTTAAACTCTTGTCCGTCGCAGGTGCATACTGGCGTGGAGACGAGAAAAATGCCATGCTGCAAAGAATCTATGCCACAGCCTTTGCTAATAAGAAAGACCTAAAGAAACATCTCAACCTTTTAGAAGAAGCAAAAAAAAGAGATCATCGCCTTTTGGGTAAACAAATGGATCTTTTTTCTTTTCAAGAAGAAGGCCCAGGCTTTCCTTTTTGGCACGCCAAGGGAATGGTCTTGTACAACCGAGTCGTCGATTATTGGAGAGAAATCCATAAAGAACACGGCTATGAAGAAATTAAAACCCCCATTATGCTTAATGAACAACTCTGGCATACAAGTGGACACTGGGATAACTACAAAGAGAATATGTATTTCAGTCAAATTGATGACCATCCATTTGCTCTCAAGCCTATGAACTGCCCAGGTGGAGTTTTAGTCTATAAAAATAAACTGAGATCCTACCGTGAACTTCCCTTGAGAATGGGAGAGTTAGGGCTTGTCCATCGACACGAGAAATCGGGGGTATTACATGGACTATTTCGAGTTCGAATGTTCACTCAAGATGACGCGCATATATACTGTTTAGAAGAACAAATAGAAGACGAAGTCATTGGAATCATCCGACTTGTGCAAAAAATTTATTCGGATTTTGGCTTTAATGACCTACATATTGAACTCTCTACTCGCCCCAAAAAATCGATTGGATCCGATGAAATTTGGAAAAAGGCAGAAAATTCATTAGAAAAAGCCCTAAATAAAATGGATATTGAGTTTAAACTCAACCCCGAAGACGGTGCTTTTTATGGCCCTAAAATTGACTTTCATATTAAAGATAGCCTAGGAAGAAGCTGGCAGTGTGGCACCATTCAACTCGATTTTGCCTTGCCCGAACGATTTGATGCGACTTACATGGGCGAAGATGGCCAAAAACACCGCCCCATTATGTTACACCGAGCCATTTTAGGCTCATTAGAACGGTTTATAGGCATCTTATTAGAAAGTTACGGGGGGGATTTACCCCTATGGCTCAACCCACAGCCCATTCAAATAATCCCTATTTCCGAAAAGTTTACGGATTACTGTTTTGAAGTCTCTAAAAAACTCTCTGCTTGTGGATTAAGCTTTGAAGTAGACACGAGAAATGAGAAAATGGGGAAAAAGATTAGAGAAGGAGAGCAAAATAAAGTGCCTTATCTCATCATTGTAGGAGAAAAAGAGATAGAAACAGGGACTTTATCCCTTCGGCAAAGAAAAATAGGTGATTTAGGTACATTTTCAGTAGACGATTTAATTAAAAAGTTTAAATTGGAAGTTGCAAATAAAGGCAATTAATGCTTTTATAAGGAGGATTTTGCTAAAGAAAAGAAAGGCACCAAGAACAAGGGTTAATCAACGGATCCTTTACAATACCCCAGAAGTAAGAGCAATTGCGCTCGACGGATCCCAATTAGGGGTTCTTCCTACTGAAGTAGCTATTCAGAAGGCAATGGAAACGGGGCATGATCTGGTTGAAATAGCACCAACAGCAAGGCCACCTGTCTGTAGAATTTTAGATTATGGTAAATACAAATACGACGAAGCGAAAAAGCTTAAAGCTGCCAAAGCAAAACAGCACGTTGTAAAACTAAAGGAAATTAAATTCCACCCGAAAACGGATCAAAATGATTATTCGTATCGATTGGAACGAGGAAAAGGATTTTTAGCCAAGGGATGCAAATTAAAAGCAACCGTTGTTTTTAGAGGAAGAGAGCTTTCTCATAAAGAATACGGAGCCCGTTGGTTGAAACAAATGGAAATAGATTTAGAAGGATTAGCACAATTGGACTCTCCTATCAAACAAGAAGGAAGAAACATGTCAGCTATATTCAGTCCTATTAAAGTAACTCCTGTAGTTACTAAGGACGAAGATTCTTCAGAGGAAAATGAATAAAAGGAACACATTATGCCTAAAATGAAAACCCATAGTGGAGCAAAAAAAAGATTTAAATTAACAGCTTCTGGTAAAATCAAAAAAAGATCAGCTGGCTTAAACCACATCTTAGCTAAACGGGATACAAAGAACAAACGCCAATTAGGCATGTCGTCCTATGTATCTGCAGCAGATGCACCAAGAATGAGAAAACTATTAGCTTCTTAATAAGATTAATAAGAAAGAGCAGGAGAAAATAACATGCCTAAGGCAAAGACAAGGGTACCATCCCGAACAAGACGAAAAAAAATAATTAAAGCCGTTCGTGGTTATTATGGTCGAAGAAAATCAAATCTAAAATTAGCCAAAGAGGCTATGGATCATGCAGGACAAAACTCTTATATCCATCGTAAGGATAAAAAGGCCGACTTTAGAGGTCTTTGGATTATAAGAATTAATGCTGCGACTCGTGCTTTTGGATTATCTTATTCCAAGTTCATTTGTGGGCTTAAAAAAGCCGGTATTGCTTTAGATAGAAAAGTCCTTGCTGACTTAGCTATTTCTGATGCAGGTGCCTTTGAAAAATTAATCACATTAGCCAAGGCCGCTTAAGGTCGAGTTAACAAAGCTCCTTCAAAGGAGCTTCACATCTCTTTTATGACTACTATATCCGCCAT
>CAZLBO010000312.1:0-3513 GCA_964557725.1 uncultured Bifidobacteriales bacterium
TAAAAGTGATAGAGGAACATCAATGAGATGGGTTCTTTGCCGGGGAGAAGAGCATAATGCTGGGGAGCGTCAAAGTCATTTAAAACGGCATCCACTACAGCGTCGCCAATGGAGTAAAGGTAGAGCAGGGTGATGCCCCAAAAATATTGATTTCGGCTTTTGCGATAAAAAGTTATATCTTGTTCTAACTGTGAAAGCTCCTGATTATTTTCTTCTTGCTTGGCATTTTTTAAACGGTTCTGAAAGTAATCAACCATCTCTTGTCGGAAGAAGATAGAAGCGGTACTGCTCCCCAGTGCCATCCAAAGCATTCCGAACTTTCCATACCTTCCATTGTATAGCTGACCTGCTCCAGGTAATAGCAAGGCTCTCCATAGGGCTCCGCTCATAGTCAGGCTTTTTTGTGAATGGCCATGAGACGCCCTTGCAATTTCAAGTCCATCCATTAATCCATAAAAATGTAAACCCAATGCCCATGCAAGTTCCGAACGCTGTAAATCTTGTTGTTTCTTTTTAATGTCAAGTAACCTTAAACCAGTGGCTTTAAATGATTGGAGTTTGCTGTAGTAATCGGCTTGATCAGGGTTGTAATAGAGAGAGTCAAAATAAAGAGAAGCGGAATCGAGAGCCTCTTGCGCTTGTTTACTTTTGGCATGGAGGACAAAACGCTTTCCCCAGAGGGCATCCAAAAAAAGCCCTCCTTCTAAGCCGATTAAAAAGCCTGCACGCACATAGTGTTTACCGTATAACTGAGCTCCCCCAGGAATAAATAAAGACATGAGAATAGTTTTAGAATAGGAAAGGGGAGGGTTTTTGACTTCCCAATCTCGTAAGGGGAGGGAGTCTAATTCAGGGATTTCGGTTCGTCTTTGAGCGGTGGCCAAGCTTAATGCCATTATAAAAACAAAAATTCCTAAATACCTGTTTACCTGCATGGTGACAAAGTAGGATTTTTTATCAGAATTTTCCGATCAATTTAACTTGAGAGAGAGGAAATTATTGAGGATGTGTCCCCTTGGGAGGGCTTAGCGCTTTCTTTTGGTCTTTTTTTTGGAAGAGGAGCATGAGTCCCATCCATTTTTCCTTTTTTGAAGCCTTTGTGGTAAGGGTTCCCTTTAGCTTATAATATTTTCTTTGATGAAAGAGTGCAGAAGGGTTTTGTTTTTCTAGGCTAAGCTTTGCTTCTTCCTTTCCCAAACTTAAAGCTCTAAAACTTTCTTCTTCCTGATTCGGAGTGTAAATGGGTTTTGTGGAAGTCGTGACTTGTGCAGAAAGGTTACGGTTAATTAAGAGGGTTTGGATGATAGGCAAAGAAGTGTCCTTTGAACTTTTTTCTATCCATAAAGCCGTTTTTCCACTTGAAGTACAAAGTAAGCCTAATTGTTTGATATAAGGGGGGGTAGAGGGTACATAAAAGTTTTTTGTTTCTGATTTGAGTCGAATACGGTGATAAAGTAAAATTCCCTTTATTTTCTTTTCTTTTCCCAAGAGAACAGCATTGGCAAGAAAGACTTCGGATTCTTCTGTGGTGTCTTTGACAAAATGATGGATAGGTACGAGTTTATTATAGGTCAGTTCTAAAGAAAAAATTCCATAATGATATTTAAAATGCCCTTCTTCCTTTTTTGTTGGCCAGCTAAAGTCATAAGCAGAGTGCAATGGAAATTGGGAACTGTACATCGATTTTATTGCCAAAGGAGGGATTTGTAAGTCAAACCATTTATCTCGCCAAAAAACCTTTCCTTTAAAATCGGCTTTTAATGTTTGCTTTGGAGCCTGTACTTGGTACTGGTTGAATTCAAAATGAAGGAATACCTGTGTTTTTTTTTCTTCCCCTAAAAAGTAAAAGCTGTCACGAAAGAGTAAATGTTCTCCTTTAAAGCTCTTTTCACTAGGGTAGAGGGTTATCACAAAGAAACCGAAAAAAAGGAATGTTTTTAAAATGGAGAGCATAAAATGTTTATAAAATAAGTATAAGATGAATAGGACGCTAAAAACCATTTTTTATGCTTTTTTTTTCAATTTTAGGGGAAATTCAGCTTTTGCCATTTTTTTATTGAGAGGAAAAACAAAGGGGCTGGCTCACTGAATTTCTGAAGGGACACAAAATGTCCCTTGGGTAGACTTATATTTTAAAATATGAAAACAATCACACTGAATATCGGAAATGAGCTACTTAACGGAGCCACCCTTAATACCAACAGTTTTGAATTAGGCCATAAGCTTAAAGTAGCCGGGGGACACCTTGATGAAGCCCGAACCATAGGCGATGATGAAATGGCTATTGTTGAAGGGCTTAAAACTTTGGTAGGAGAATGTGACCTCCTTATTCTTTCTGGTGGGCTAGGTCCTACACAAGACGATATCACCCGTCAGGCAGTGGCACGTTTTTTAAAAAGAGAATTGATTTATTCAGAAGAGGCTAAGAGTCAACTCGTAGCCCTCCTTACAAGTAAAGGTAAGACCTTTTCCGAAGGCCAAAAGGCTCAACTATATATACCCGAGGGTTGCGAAATTTTAAAAAATGACTGGGGAACCGCTTGTGGTTTTTCTTTTAAAGCAAAGGGTACTTATGTGGTTGTTTTTCCTGGGGTTCCCAAGGAGTTTCACGGAATGGTTGATTCCTATGTTCTGCCCCTATTTAAGGAAAAGGGCGTGAATCAGAAGAAATCTGTTTGGACTTGGGGCTGGCCTGAATCCGAACAGAAAAAGGTTTTTGAAGGGATTAAAATTCCTATAGAATTTATTTTTTCTAGCCTTCCTCAGCAAGCTGGGGTACACCTTAGCTTATCATGGGCAAGCTCAGAAAGAGAAGTGAATACTGCTGAATTATCCCTTGAATACTCTCGTGTTTGGAAGCAAATCATTGAGTCTATCCCTTCCGCTTGCATAGTGGATAAAGGGGGACTTCCGCTTGAAGAATGTATTCAAGCAGAGCTTTCAGGTTTATCGGCGACAGTCTCTGTGGCAGAATCTTGTACAGGAGGAGGCGTGGGGTTCTTAATTACTAAAGCTCCAGGCAGTTCAGAAATATTTAAAGAAGGGTTTATTACATACTCTAATCAATCGAAGCAAAAGCAACTGAATGTCTCTGGGGAAGTGTTATCAAAGTATGGAGCCGTCTCGGAAGAGACGGTAAAAGAAATGGTGCGTGGATGCCTAGAGGCTTCAGGGGCTGATTTTGCTTGTGTGACATCTGGAATTGCAGGCCCAGGAGGCGGTAGTCTAGAGAAACCCGTTGGAACGGTATGGACAGCTGTGGGTTCGCAAAATAAAATTAAAACACGATTATTAAAATTATCAGGCACTAGGGACGACATTCGTTGGAAGGCCGCTTATGATGTCTTGAATTCACTCAGATTACTCTTGAAAAACTAAAAGCAGAAAAGAGTTGCACAAATGAGCAGTATTTTTAAATTAAAACAAAAACAAAACAGGAGATAACAATGGCAAAGCAAAAAAGAAACCCAGTAGAAGTCGAAGATGGCTCAAATCGTCAAAAGGTTTTAGATG
>CAZLBO010000313.1:0-3509 GCA_964557725.1 uncultured Bifidobacteriales bacterium
ATGGCTAGTATAGACATATAAACCCTTTCTTCCTTATAAGATACCATAATGCGTCTTTAAAGAGGAAAAAAAGGGTGTATTAGGCAATTTAACTAGAGGGAAGGGGGGTAAGGAATAAAAGCAATTAATATGTATATTTTGAAAATGAAAATTTACACTTCTATTTTGTTAGTCCTTTTTTGCTTACTTCCTTGTTTTGGTAAGGGAAAATGGGATGTTGGGGGAAAGGTCTCCATTATCAACCCGAATTCTAATCCAAAATTTAAAATGGTGGCTACTGCAGAATATTTATTTCAAAAAACGCTTTCGTGGCGAACGGATTTAGAATTATTATCAGACAAATTAGACCCTTCGGCAGGGGTAGATGTTTCCATTCCCTCTAATATTCTATGGTATCCCTTGTCTTATCAATCCCCTCTTTCTCCTTATATTGGTCCAGGCCTAGGAGTTACCCTTACAAGAAGTGGCGACTTCTTCTTTGGTTCTAATGTTTTGGCTGGATTGAGTCTTCGATTAAAAAACAAAAAAACAGTGGGAATTGAAGTCAAGTATGGAGTAACAGATATGTTTAGCTGGGCAGCCAGTGACCATTTTGAAATTGGACTTAAGGGAAATTGGGAGATGGAATTTTAACAAGGTTTCACCTTATTTAAAAACTAGCCTCTGCCCCCACTAATACTCTAAACCGCAAGGGGTTTCCCACAGGGTGTTCTTGTACTTCATCCCCAAACAAGTGAAGGGTTGAATAATAAAGTTTAATACTCTCCTTCCTAAAACTTTGAGTCAAGGTAAAATTAGCTTCCCAGTGGGAAGGAATCTTAAAAGCTTGTTGATTAGCTGACCAATTTCTTACTTCTTTTGTCCCCACATAATTGATAATAGCTTCAAGAGATAAGTTTGTTGTTGTTTTTATTTTTTGTTGAATTTGGAAAAAGAGAGGGCTAGGTAAGTAATCGATTTTATTTGTTTGAGAAGTAAGAGGTTGTCTTAATCTTATTTTTACCCTTGTGATAAAATCATGGATAAGATCAAGTTGAATGTGAGCCTCCTGATAAGATTGCCAAAGATTATGGGTGTTGTACATTTTCCCGACTCTTAAGGGAAAGGAAGATTGCATGATGATAGAATCGAGCTGAAAGGCTGGAGTACCCTGTTCATAGGTTAAACCACTTTTAAAGCCAAAGTTAAGGGGGAGGAAAAGTACTTGCTCCCACTGAATGCGAGCGTAAGGGGATTCTCCCATTTGAAAATCAGAGAGGTTTGATGTTGTTAAGGCTGTGGGGTTGAGCCATTCTGTTGTTTTAGAATAATTTGTTTTATTTTTCTGTAAATAAAATTGATTTCCTATCTCCCAAAACCCTTGTTTCCATGGTAGGTTAAGAGCAAGAGATGTGTGGGTTTGGTAATAATGCCGTTCGATTTTGTTTTGGGTGCTTCCCGAAAGTTTCCATTGATTTTTTCCTGTTTTACTTGCGGTGAGATTAAGAACATAGGGAAGGAGGAAGGGTGCTTTATGCTTAAGCTTATTTTTTAGATTAAGTTCTAATGTATTGAGTTCAATGCCTGTCTCGGTAGATAGTTTCCATGAACTTCCTGAAAGAGAAGGTGTCCATAAAAGGGAACTGTTTAATTGTGTCCATTGATTTTTTTGATTGCTATTATTTTCAAGTGGTTTCCAATGCTGAAATTGTCCGTTTATCCGAAAGATACCATAGAGAGTGCTTGTGCCGGAATAACGGTTTCCCTTCCATGGATAGGCAATGCCAGAAAGAGGGGAGGTTGTCCAAAGGTACCCTGATTCGATTTTCCCCATCAGCTCTGTATGCGAATTCTCCCATTGAAACCCTAGTTCGATTAGACTAGAAGGAGGGATGTTCTCTCCAAACCAAGAGGGGTTCTCTGTATTTTTTTGAAGTCTTCTCAAGGCTAAGGTGCTGGAAGAAAAATGATCATTTTGATCAAATTGTGTCCATACTTCAAGGGATTTAAAGGGCTTGTAAGCGATGAATTGATAAAGCATGGGAGTGTGGTTTCTTACCTCATTAGGAATGATTAACTCTTGTAAATGGGGGTCTCCTACTTCGTTGCCAACTTTTGAAGAGATAAAGAATACTTTGGAGTCTGGGACTCTTTTTTTATGTAAAAGAATCGGGTTAAACTCAAGACCTTTCCACAAAGAATGATTTGACTTGGAATTAAAATAAAACCATTGATCCAGAGTAATAGATTGATTGCCATCCAATAAAAAATGAACATCGGGTTGAAAGAGTCTTTTTTCTAGTAAACTGGATTCTGTAAGGAGAGAAGAAGTTGGTGAGGCGTTCTGAGCAAATAGAAAGGGCGCCATGCTGATAAAAATAAGGGTAATGTATTTTAAAACTACCAAAGCATCCAACCTATATTTAGATATGCATTGGGGAGCTGGCTGTATACGGGTTTACTAAATACGATGTCATAGGAAGCACCTATTCTAAAAAATAAAGGGCTTTTTGTTTTAAAGGTTACTTGCAAAAAGGGGTAAATTCCAAATTCAGACTCATTAGAATCCATATAGTATTGATTGTTTGATGTTTCTTTTTGTGTATGAATAAAATAATAACTTAGCCCTAATCCCATTCCCCATTTTAAAAAGGTGTGACGCAAAGGAGAAGGGCTGTATTTAAAGCCCAACCCTGATTTAACAAAATAAATGTTTCGATCGGATTGGGTGCTGTTGATTTCATCGAGTAAACTGTATTGCATCTTAACATGGACATAGATGTTTTTGTAGTAAGGGGTTTCGAGGTTGTAACCTAATAGAAGGGCATTGTTTAGATGTTGTTTTAAATTTTGTTGAGGAAAGACTCCCCCGCCTTCAAGAGAAATGTTTAAGTGGGAAAAAACTTCTGTTTGGGAATGTGCAGAACAAGAAAAGAATATGATCAAGCCACAGATTGTTTTAAAGTAAAAGGTTTTCATTGTTGAGAAAATAGATTCGCAGGGGGATAAGTCAAACGAAAGTATGAATTAGTCGACCCTTCACTCGTTTTTTTTTATCCTTATAAAACAAATGAAAATGATATTAAGCAACTATCTAACAAGTTTTTTAAAAAAGCATCGCTGGATTATTCTTCTCTCCCTTTTTTGGGTAGTATTAGAACATCTTGTCCTTATTTTTGAAGGCCTGATTCATAAAAATAGCCCAGATAACTGGGTACTTTTAGCCGTTTTTATTGTCTTGGTTAGTTTTTTTTGGTTGGGGAATAGGGAGCCTGTTCGTTTTAAACGAATCCTTCCATTAGCTTCCTTCTATAGTTTGGTTCCGTACAGCTTGTTTTTAGTGAGTGCTTGGCTAAAGGAAGCTTTTTATGACTTGGATGTGGAAATAGGGCTTAATGCTTTAACAGGTTATTACGCTGTAGCTCTTTGGCTTGGGTGGAGTTTGTTTTTTATGTTAAAGTGGCTTTTCTCACTCATCGTGCCGCAAAAAAGCCGTCGAAGGTAGTTTCTCTCTACTAATGCTGAGGTTC
>CAZLBO010000314.1:0-2851 GCA_964557725.1 uncultured Bifidobacteriales bacterium
TCACCCATTACGAAGTAGCAATTGTTTTGTAAAACATAATGATGGATTGGTTCTTCTTGTTGGGTGAGAGTGCGTTTAAAGGTGATTTTTGTTTCGGGGAACTTCATACTTAATAAATGTTGAATTTGTATTAAATTATACCAAGGTTGTTGTTTGATGCTCTGAGGTTTCCATTGGGGAAATTCTTTTAAGATGTTTAAAAGGTCTTTAGAGTGTAAAACTTGTTCATCCCGAAAGAACCGACAGGAGACAGAAAGAATGGCTTTGGGATTAACCTGTTGATAGAGGTTAACATTAAAATCAAAGATTCTGGGGCTGACATTGTCAAAAGAAAGGGTGTCCCCTTGTTTGGGGATTTTTAAAGGAGGGAGGTCATTCCATAAAAACCATCCAGGGCTTGCGGCTTTTTCTTTTTTATTCAGTTTTATTATTTTGTGATTAACAATGACTTTCTGATTGTTGATTTCAAGTATGTCTCCCGAAGTGGCAACGATGCGCTTAACGGTGAGTGCGTCTTTGTTTTGTGGGTTTTTAAAAATAATAATTTCTTGACGGTGATAAGACTTTCCATCAGTAGAAGGAGAACTCGAACGCTGGGCGATAATTTTATCTCCTGCGTAAAGTGCAGGAGTCATGGAGTGATCGGGAACAGTGTAAGTCTGGAAAATAAAAAAGCGAGCAAAAAGCCCAATGATAAAGACAAGCAAAAAGGAGCCTAACCAATGGGTGATAAAAAAGCGGTAAGTACCTAAAAAAATATTTTTCATAAAAGAGTTTATTTTAAAACTATGAATCCATACTTAATACAGCCATAAAGGCTTCTTGAGGAATTTCAACATTACCTACGGATTTCATTCTCTTCTTTCCTTCTTTTTGTTTTTCAAGCAACTTTCTTTTTCGGCTAATGTCTCCTCCGTAACATTTGGCAGTTACATTTTTTCGATAGGCTTTTACTGTGGTGCGAGAAATGACACGCGTCCCTACAGCGGCCTGTATGGCAACTTCAAACATTTGGCGGGGGATTAATTCCTTTAGTTTGTTACATAATGCCCGCCCCCATGTATAGGCTTTATCTCTGTGAATAATAACAGAAAATGCATCAACGGGGTCGCCATTAATAAGAATATCTAACTTGACTAAATCAGAAGCCCGGTAGCCTATGGGTTCATAATCCATGGAAGCATAACCTTTGGTAGTGGATTTAAGTCGATCGTAAAAATCAAACATAATTTCACCCAAAGGGAACTCATAATCCAATTGAATTTTATCCGTAGTGATGTATTCCATTTTTAAATAGACGCCTCGTTTTTCTTCTCCCAACTTCATTACAGCTCCTACATATTCCTTGGGTAAGATAAACTGTGTTTTGACAAAAGGTTCTTCAATAGAATCAAATTCATTGGGCTCAGGTAATTTGCCTGGGTTTTCAATGCGGAGTTGTTCGCTATCTGTCATGTTGACGTGATAAACTACGTTGGGAACTGTTGTGATAACACTTACATTAAATTCTCTCTCTAATCGTTCGCCAATAATCTCTAAATGGAGTAGCCCCAAAAAGCCTGTTCGATAACCAAAGCCTAGGGCTTCGGAGGTTTCGGGAACCCATGAGAGCGAGGCATCGTTGAGTTTTAATTTTTCTAAGGCTTCTCCTAATAAGGCGTATTCTTCAGAATTAACGGGATAGAGCCCTGCAAAGACCATGGGAAAAACTTCTTTGAACCCTGAGAGGGGCTCTAAAGCTTTGTTTTCAAAATTAGTAATCGTATCGCCAATTCGGGTGTCTTGAATATTTTTAATACTGCAAATGAGATACCCTACTTCGCCTGCTTTTAAAACGTCAGTGGGGTTTTCATTTAATGTCATGTATCCTAAGTCAGTGACGTCATACTTTTTGTCCGTAGACATTAAATAGATGGACGATCCTTTTCTGATTTCCCCTTCAAAAACTCGGATGTATGCAACGGCTCCTCTAAAACTATCGAATTTAGAATCGAAAATAAGAGCACGGGCAGGTAGTTCAATCTTTCTTTGAGGTGGAGGTAGTTCATCGATGATTTTAATGAGTACTTCTTTAATTCCCACTCCTGTTTTGGCAGAGATGCGAGGAATTTTGTCGGCAGGGTAACCCAATAAATCTTCAATATCCGCTGCAATCTTATCAGGATCGGCAGAAGGCAAATCTATTTTGTTGATTACAGGGATAATGGTTAAGTCTTGATCCATAGCCAAGTAAAGATTGGATAAAGTTTGTGCTTCCATTCCCTGTGTGGCATCCACAATGAGTAGCGCGCCTTCGCAAGCGGCTAAGCAACGGGTGACTTCATAAGTAAAATCAACGTGTCCTGGGGTATCAATTAAATTAAGATGGTAATCTTGATCCTCATAATGATAGTCCATTCGGATGATATGGGACTTAATTGTAATGCCCCTTTCACGCTCTAAGGCCATATCATCAAGCACTTGGGCCTGAAGGTCTCTTTTTGAGACGGTTTCGGTGATTTCAAGGAGTCGATCGGCAAGAGTAGACTTACCATGATCAATGTGGGCAATAATGCAAAAATTTCTTATTATTTCAGGCTTTAGGTTCATGGTGGGCTAAATTAAAAAAAAATGACAAGATAAAGAGCCTGAAAAGAAAAATCAAATTAAAAATTGAAGGAAATAAATATGAAAATTGCCAATAAAACCTTTTTAATTGCACTGGGGTTGCTGTGTGCCCTACCTTTGCTTGCTGCATCAGGTAAAAAATTTAATAAAGATTTTTCTAAAACCTCAAAAATTGAAGCAACAATTGAAACTCACGAAGGAAAAATGGTTTTTGAGCTAAATTTTAAAGAAGCTCCCAATACGG
>CAZLBO010000314.1:2861-3455 GCA_964557725.1 uncultured Bifidobacteriales bacterium
TTTTATGGATTTAGCAAATAAAGGTTTTTATGATACTTTGACCTTTCATCACGTAATTGATGGTTTTATGACAGAAGGAGGCGATCCTTTGGGAGATGGCACGGGAACCCCTGGTTATACGATTGATGATGAGAAAAATGACTTAAAGCACAGTGCAGGAGCATTAGCTATGGCAGGATCTGGCCCTGATACAGGAGGCTCTCGCTTCTATATTACTCATATGCCACAAGAATACCTAGATGGTCGAAATACTGTTTTTGGTAAAATTATTTCTGGGTTTGACGTGTTAGTAAGAATAGAAAAAGGGGATCCGATTCTCTCTATTAAGGTTCAAGAAGTTTCTAAATAGCTTTAGAAGGTAAAGAAGGTAAGTTGTGACTAAAAAAAAGACTAAAAATACTTCTCAAAAGTCGGATATTACAAAGAAGTCAGTGAAGAAGAGTGTAAAAAAAACAGTTGAAACGAAAAAGGTATCGGTGAAGAAATCAGCTAAATTAAAAAAAGAAGTGGTGAGCAAGAAAACGGGAAAAACTAAAAAGGACGATAAAAAAGCCTTGCCCGGCAAATCCGCTAAGGTTAAAAATCCTAAAAAAG
>CAZLBO010000315.1:0-3445 GCA_964557725.1 uncultured Bifidobacteriales bacterium
CTCCCTATGGCACGCAAAGCCAATCATCAATGACATTCCTTGTTCAACAGAAAAAAAACTATCCCTAGAGCCCCTTAATTTATAACTTCCCTTCTATGAATCATTCAAAAAATAAAACTGTTTTCATCCTCGGGGGAGCGGGTTATATCGGCTCCCATACTGCCAAGCAAATGCACCTAGCGGGTTATACTCCCGTGGTTATTGACAACTTAGTTTATGGACACAAAGACTTTGTAAAATGGGGGCCTTTGCATCAATGCTCCCTTGGCGACACACAATCCATGACAACGCTTTTTGAAAAATACAAACCACTCGGGGTGGTTCATTTAGCGGCCTTTACTTATGTCGGAGAGTCTGTTACCAAACCAGGAATGTATTATGAGAATAATGTATGCGAAACCCTTCGATTATTAGAGGTCATGCAAAAAGTAGGCTGCAAACACTTTATCTTTTCTTCTACTTGTGCCACATATGGAATCCCCGAAACTATTCCTATTACAGAAGAAGAAAAACAACAGCCAATTAACCCCTATGGGTGGTCCAAATTAATGGCAGAACAAATGATTAAGGATTTTGGTATCGCTCACGGAATGACCTCCGTTATTTTGCGTTACTTTAACGCCGCAGGTGCGGATTTAAAGGGAGAAGTAGGAGAAAATCATAACCCTGAATCCCATTTAATTCCTCTTGTCATAGATGTTGCCTTAGGACGACGAGAATCTATCTCCGTATTCGGAACCGACTACGACACTCCCGATGGCACTTGTATTAGAGATTACATCCACGTAGATGACCTCTCCCGCGCCCATGTCTTGTCTTTAAAACACCTTTTAGCAGGGAAGTCCTCCACAGAACTTAACCTAGGTAATGGAAAAGGCTACTCCGTCAAAGAGGTTCTTTCTGTTGTTGAAAAAGTCAGCGGAAAGTCTATTAAAGTAGATTATGCCCCCAGAAGAAATGGCGATTCCCCTATTCTTGTAGGAAGCAGCCGTAAAGCAAAGAGTGTTCTAGGCTGGGAACCTCAAATTGCAGAGCTAGAAGCGATTGTCCAAAGTGCTTGGAACTGGCATCGGTCTACAAAAAGTGATTCTTAAGGAAGACACCTTGTTTCACGGATTCAATAAAGAGAAGGATCGAGAACTCAAGCCCTTTACAAAATAGACTTAATCGGAATCCTCATGTTTATACAAGGGGCATTTTATTAACTTGTACTCATGATAATAGAGAATATTCTAGGGATGAAGGTCAACCCTTCTACCTACAGCCAAACAGTGGAACAAATTGAAACGTGGATTCAAAAAGAGCAAACGAAATTTATTTCTATTGCCGCGGTGAACAATCTCGTTTGTGCATTAAAAGACCCTCAAATAATGGCTATTGAAAATCGAGCGGATATGGTCACCACCGATGGAACCCCCCTCGTATGGATTTTGAAAAAAAGAGGCTATAAAAATTGTTCTCGTGTCTATGGGCCAACCTTAATGCTTCATGTACTAAAAATGGCAGAACAAAAAGGACATGGCATTTTTCTCTACGGCTGCACAGATGAGTTATTAGATAAGCTCATAGAAAATTTAAAAAAACAATTTCCCCAACTCAATATTGCAGGGAGACACGCCCCTCCTTTTAGGCCTTTAACCGATCAAGAAAGTGACGACATCAGCAAAGAAATTAATGATTCAGGAGCCCAATTAGTATTTGTCGGTTTATCCTCTCCCAAGCAAGAAGTTTGGATGGATGCCCATAAAAAAAAGCTCAACAAAGTGGTGATGTTAGGTGTAGGAGCTGCTTTTTTATTCCATGCAGGAGAAGTCAAGCAAGCCCCTCCTATTTTACAAAAGCTGGGTTTAGAATGGCTCTTTCGTCTTGTGAGTGAACCCAAAAGGCTTTGGAGACGTTATTTAATAGGAAATAGTTATTTTATTTGGAAACTATTAACGGCAGGAATCATGGGGAAGTAAGCCTTACATCTCGCAAAACATGAAAATCATTCAGGCACATAACAAATACAAATTCCCAGGTGGGGAGGATGTAGTGGTAGAGCAAGAAAGACAGATGTTAGAGAATGCAGGGCATGATGTTGTTCAATGGATTAAAGAAAATACGCTGTTAGAGGGCATGAGCTTCGCTCGAAAGCTAGAGGTTTTTTTATTCTCCTTTTGGTCTCCCCGCTCTTATTTTGAATTAAGAGCTCTTCTAAAAAAAGAAAAACCCGATGTCATGCATGTTCACAACACCCTCCCTCAACTCACTCCTTCTATTTATTATGCTGCCAAACACGCAGGGGTAAGAATAGTACAGACCATTCACAATTATCGCCTAGTGGCTCCTTGTGCATTACTTTATAGAAAAGGCAGTGTATGTGAAAAGTGCAACGGAAAATGGCTCCCTTGGCAATCTATCCTCCTTAAATGTTATCGAGAGAGCGCCCTTCAATCGACACTCATATTTTTAAATCGATTATTCGACAAACTCACTCAGGTCTACCAAACAAAGGTGGATCAATACATTTGCTTGACAGAGTTTTCAAAAGCTAAACTCATGGAAGCAAACATTCCCTCTTCTAAAATAACCATTAAGCCCAACTTCACTAACTCTCAGCCCGATTTAGGGGAACATCAAGGGGGCTTTGCCCTTTATGTGGGTAGAATAAGTGAAGAAAAAGGCGTTTCTACCCTAGTTAAGGCATGGGAGAAAATAGGCGAAAAACTACCTCTTAAAGTTGCAGGCACTGGCCCTTTATTAGAAAAACTCAAAGCTAAATCGGTTAAGGGAGTGGAGTTTCTCGGTTGGTCTAAAGCGGAAAATACTAAGCAACTAATGAAAGATGCTGCCGTCTTGATATTCCCTTCTGAATGGTACGAGGGGTTCCCCATGGTTTTTGTAGAAGCGATGAAGGTGGGATTGCCTATACTATCCTCTGACATTGGAAGTCAAAATGAGATTATTGAAGAGGGTGTCAATGGATGGAAGTTTAAAGCAGGGAATGCGGAGAGTTTAGTGGAAAAAGTATTTGAAACTCTAAAGACACCCCAGCTTGATTTTAAAAGAATCATTAAAAAAGCCACTAAGGATTATTTACAAGAAGAGAATATTCAACACTTAGTTGGGATATATCAGGGATCAGAATGAAAAAGCTATTAGTTATTTGTTTTCATTCCGTTATTTTTCAAAAGGGAAAAAATTATTATAAACCTGCCCATGGTAATTTTATTAATGAATTAAGCGAAAAGCTAAATGTAAGTCTATTGTCTGGGTATAAAGAAGGCAACCTTAGTGATAAGGAAAAAAAGGAAGCTAGCTTTGTACTTAATGAGAACATAAACATACTTAAAACTGCTCCTATGAGTGGCGGATTTTATCGTCACCCCATCGCCTTATTAAAAAAAAGCTTTACAATGATTAGGGCTGTTTGGGCTAGTGATGTGGTTCATGTTTTTGCCCC
>CAZLBO010000316.1:0-3441 GCA_964557725.1 uncultured Bifidobacteriales bacterium
ATGACGGGTTAAAAAGCAGTTATTACATGAAAAAACTTACTGGATGTTACACTAGTTCTTCTAAGACCTTATCACATACAAATCTTGCAAAAGGAAGCGCACAAGTAAAACCTGGAGACACTGCATTTAGTACATGCATAGACCGCTTATCTCCTTCTATCACAAAATCCATCACTAACTTCTTCTTTTTTAGATCGACTAATTGAGCACGAATTCCCGACTTTCCCCAACGGGTAAAATCCTCTGGTCGCACCCCTTTAACCAATGCACTTGCCTGACGAGCCAAAACCGAGGAACGTATTTTATTCAACTCCCCCCTCGCCATTTTTTTAAAAATAGGAGATGAGTTTAAATACAAGTTTAAGTGCCTCAAGCTGATTGAGTAAAACTCATTCCACTTAAAACTATCTAGCCCCTTGTACTGCTCCCGCCAAAAGGCAGGCATCGCCGTAGGGCCAATTTTTATTTTCCCATCCACTTGCACAGTAAAGTGAACCCCTAAAAAAGGATAATCAATATTGGGAAGAGGATAGACATGCGTTTTTAAATAATGAGCTGGCTGGTTTCCATACAAATAAACTCCTTTATAGGGCAACATTCCATAATCTAAGCCAAAGCTGTAATCCTTAGCCACCACATCTGCATATAATCCTGCCGCATTAATCACATAACCAGCACTAATACTTTCCCCATTTTTAAAGGAAACACTTTCTAAGGTTCGTTTGTGATATTCATATCCATAGAGGATTTGAACACCTAAGTTTTTAGCATCATTCACTCTGTGCCTTAAAACTTCTAAAGGATCAATTGTTGCGGTAGAAGGAGAGTAAAGTGCCCAATCTTTTGTTTTTATTTGAGGCTCAATTTCTTTCGCCTCTTTCGCTGTAACTTTTGTGAGAGGAGTTCCATTTTTTTGACCTCTTTTGAGCAACTCATCTAATTGTGGTAGCTGCTCCTCTCGTTCCATCACCACTAACTTTCCACAAGCGTTGAGAGAGAGCTTTCTTTCTTTACAATAAGACTGCCATTCTTGATTCCCCTGAAGAGTCCACTTCGCTTTTAAAGTGTCTGCCGTATAATAAAAACCTGCATGTAACACTCCGCTGTTTCTTCCACTGGCATGAAGCCCAGCTTCGCTTTCCTTTTCTGTGATGCTGATTTTTCTTTTGGGATAACGTGTTTTTAACTCTATGGCAATATTAACCCCTATTATTCCTGCCCCTATCACGAGGAAATCAATCTTTTGCTCCATAAAGGGGAATATACATTTTCCTTGAACACGGAGTCATTTTCAGAATTAAAGAAATATGGCTCTTATTTTGTTTTCTAGTTTTTGAATTTTTTTATGATAAAAATCATTAAAACACTATTTTTAGAGAAATAATGAGTTATTTGTTTTCTGAAACTCTTACTTTTTGCTTTACAAATCAAAAAGTTTATACTAGGTTTCATAATGAAGCAAGGACGAAGAAAAATGAATGTGTTCTCATATCTGGATTACAGAAAGCTATTGAAGGAAGCTTATGAGAATAAAAAAACATTAGACAACAACTTCAACTACCGCATACTCGCGAAAGAAGCCGGCTATACTTCAGCTGGCTTCTTCTCGAACATTCTCAACGGAAAGCGAAACATCTCTGAAAACATGGCTAAAAAATTATGCCGAGTTTTTGGATTTAACACGAAAGAGGCTAATTACTTTCAACTTTTAGTAAAGGCTGATCAATCAAAAAGCCCTTACCAAAGGAAAATCTTTTTTGATCAAGCCCTCCTTCTCTCTCACAGTAGCTTAGGCGTCAAACAAGTTGGCTCTCACCAATTCTATGAAAAATGGTATTATTCTGCTGTCCGAGAAGCCATTACTACTATTCCATTTACAGGAGATTATAAAGTTTTGGCGAAATCATTGCATCCAGCTATTAAACCTAAAGAAGCAAAGCAATCTATCGAATTACTTCTTGAACTGGGAATGATTGAACAAGCCCCCGATGGGCAGTATATCCAAACAAATCCTTATATTTCTTCTGGGGATAAAATCACTTCTGCCAATCTCTCACAATTCCATAAACAAACCGCCCAGTTAGCTGAAAATGCTATTGATGACATCCCAAGAGAACTCCGAAACATCTCTACCTTAACATTAGGACTTTCTTCTTCTGGATATGAAGAAATCATCACCAAAATGAGAACTTTTAGAAAAGAGCTGTTAGAGGTCGCAAAAAAAGAACAAGGCAAGGACCGCGTCTACCACCTCAATTTCCATGTATTTCCTATGTCAAAAATCAAAAAGACAAAAAAAAACTCACTACCAAATGGAAAAGGAGAAGAGTAGAGTGTATGTTTACCTCTAACCTGAAAATATAAATGAAAAGCCAACTTACTACCTCAAGCCTTTTTCGACTCTTAACCCTTATTCCACTCTTAATCCTTTGGCAAAGCTGTATTTGGGGGGGGTCTGAAACAGAAGGAGCAAATGATGGAGGAAACGAAACAGAAGGTCTCCATGGCACGATTCAATTTGAGAACAAAAGACCTGCTGAAAATGCAATTGCTAGGGCACAACTCATAAAAGTTCCTTCTATCCATAAAAGTATTCTAAAAAAAGCACTCACAACAGATACATTAGGGATAGATACTACAGATTCCTATGGTCAGTTTAACTTCACCAACCTTTCAACAGGTACGTATCGAATCATTGTTACTTTAAAAGAGAATCAAGAAGAGCTAAAGGTCTTAATAGACAGCATCTACTATATTGAAAAAGCGGATACTTCTGTGGGCACACATACCTTACTACCCACAGGAAGAGCTTTACTCAACATAAATTTTGAACCTTCATCAGATGTTTATTGCTTTATTCCCGGAGTCACCGCTATTTTCTCCGTTACTCCCAATCAATTAAATAAAACATGTATGATTATCAACATTCCCGAAGGTACCTATGTACTCTACTATGGAAAAACAGGATACTTAAAGGATTCTGTAGAGGTCGTTATCAAACCAAAGCAAACCACCACTGTCCAATCACGTCAATTATCGGCAGATCCCAATGCCATTCCTCCCACTCCACAGAATGTCATCGTGGATTATGATACAGCCAATGGCTATTTAAAGCTCACATGGGATTCCCTTTATCTTTCTGACCTACAGGGTTACAACATCTATCGCTCCGATTCAAGTATTTTTGCACTTATTCAAACAGTCTCAACGCCTGTCTTTCTCGATTCTTTTTACACAAAATTCACAGATACATTACCATTAAATGTAAAATTTAGAATCAAGGCGGTAGACAATGATGGCAATGAAAGTCAATACTCTAAAACAGTATCAGTCATTGCCCCCCCAGCATCAAATAAACCTCTGCCACCACAAAACTCCCCTCCTAACCTACCCAACAATCTTTTTCCCAACTCCAATACCAAGATTTCTGATAGCACTGTT
>CAZLBO010000317.1:0-3413 GCA_964557725.1 uncultured Bifidobacteriales bacterium
ATCTTTTCGACACGCTTTCCTTAACAGAAGCCACATGGATACGTTCTTTAGCAGTGCAAGAGAATCCAAATAAAAGAGTGACCATGAATTTGGATTTATATGTGGATTCGATTCTCTCAAATTTTCACGCTTTTCCTATGCTCTTTTTTACGCCGAGCCCTAATAATCAAATGGCCTTGGCCTCTTTGGGAAAAGAAGTACAGGTGAGTAACTTAACCAACACACCTACCTTAGCGATTCAGAATGTGACCATACGAGATTTACACCGCTATGTCAAAACAGGGTTTATTCACCTGAATGATCACCCCATTTTTGGAAGTCGCATTGATAAGGGTGGCCGAAGAACAGAAATGAATGATTATTTTTATGGTTGCTACATGGAGGCGATTGTGAAGGAAATGATTAAAGCGGGCGTGCGAGATGGCTTAGAAGTTAAAGTTGTGCCTTCACTTAAAATTGATGGAAAGAGAACAAATACTTACACAATTAAAGACGACACCTATTTTATGATGGGAGATAATCGTGATAATTCATCTGATAGTCGTTATTGGGGGCCACTCTCAAGACGGAATGTAAAGGCAAAGGCGTTTATTATTTATTTATCACTTGATAACGCCGATGATGCTGTTCGTTTAACCAATCCTCTTTCTTGGTTGTTGTTTCCATTTAAAATCCGATATAGCCGTATAGGAAAGTTAATCAACTAAAGTTGTTGGGAGCAGGTTCCAAAAAAAGGTACCCTCAGTATGATAAAGGCTTCGCTTAAACAAAAAATCAACAATTCGATCCTCCTTTTTATTCTTTTATGCTTGAGCACTTGTGCTCATGTAGAAGCTCCCCCAGGAGGCCCAGAAGATGTCACTTCTCCTCAGTTAAAAGGGATATCACCTAATCCGGGAGCCTTAAATCAACCGAAAGATTTAAAGGTGATGTTGGAATTTACAGAGTGGGTAAAAGATGACCTTCATCGCAACAAAGTTTTTATTTCCCCTGCTCTTCCTCAAAAATTAAAGTTTAATTTTAAAGGGAAAAAAATAGAAGTGACCTGTGGTTCTCCGTTAAAAGAAGAAACGACTTACATTTTAACCATTATTAATTCGATTCAAGATTTACATCGCCATCATTTAAAAAAGAGTTATCAACTGGTCTTTTCAACAGGAAGCCATTTAGACTCGGGTCGAATCAAGGGGCAGGTGGAGAATGTGAATAAGGCAGGAGTGTATGTCGCCTTGTATCCTTTAGGAGCGAGAAGAAGTTCATTGGTACATTTAACCGAACCAGGGGAAAAGGTGCCGGATTCTCTTCCCCATTTAAAGAAAGAACGACCGATGTATCTTATTCGAGCGGATTCTTTGGGGATTTTTGATTATAAAGGAATTAAGGAAGCAAATTATTCTGTACTTGCTTTTGAAGACCTTAATGGAAACTTAAAACCTGATGTAGGGATTGAACGAGTAGGGATAGGGCAAGGGGTGTTTGAATTGGGATCTGAAAACCTCCAGATAGAATTGTTTTTATCAGAATATGATACAAACCGAGTGGTGAGTGGAGAATTACAGTGGATGGGAGAAGAGCTTAAAAGAAAAGAGGGCGTGGCCTTAATGAGTGGAAGCATTCAAATAACATGGTCAAAACCCTCTAAAGTTCGGCATTTTAAGGTCGAGAATTTTTTGTTACAGGATAAGGATTCCACAGAATATAAGGTAATAGAGTTAGACACGATGGGAACAACCATGTCTCTATGGATTCAGGATTTGGCCGCTGATAAGGAATATGATTTGTACGCCCTACCCAATGGAAAAAAAGAAGAAATAGAAAGTGTCTTCAAGTATAAAATAGGCTCTTTTGATTTAACCGAAAAGGTGGATACTACTCAACAAAAATATGCCCCTCTATCCTTTTTGAATCATGGAAGGGATGTCAGTTTTTCTCAACCCTTAATTTTTGGCACCACACATTATTTGTCCGAGCAAGCTCTTTTAGAATTAAAAGAATCTTTAATTCTTGAACAAAAGGATAGTGCAAAGGTGGATACGCTTAATGTAATGATTAAAAGAACAGGGTTTCACTCGTTTTCTCTTCAGGTCGATAGTATTGATTACACAGGGAAGCCGATGACCTTGCGGTTAAAATCGGATTCTATTTTAGACTCAACCGTTGTTGTTCAGCCTTTAGCTTCTTGGACTTTAATGGATAAAAAGAATTGGGGAAAGTGCAAAATAAAAACCAAGAAACTTAGGGGAGATTGGCAATATGAGCTTATCTTCCTAAGTGCAAAAAAGAAGGCAAAAAAAGGAGAGGGACAAAAGAGAGTCTATCCCCAAAAGAGCCTAAGTGATGGCCTTGAAATGAGTGACCTTCCCTCGGGAGCTTATTTTTTAAGTTATTATAAGGATGAAAATAAAAATGGGAAATGGGATAAGGGAAGCTTGAACCCATGGGTACAACAAGAGATGAAAAGGGTGTATCAAGACACGATTAAAATTAAACCTCAGGAAACAACAGAGGTAAATGTCCCCTAACGGAAGAAAGCCATTTAAGTGAAATAAAAATGAAAATAAGAAATTTTAAAATCGGGTGTCTTGTTCTCCTCATGAGTATCGGTGGGTGGGGATGTTATTCTTTTACGGGAACAACCTTGCCACCCCATTTAAAGACCATTAGGATTCACCCCGTAGATGATTTAACTTTAAACCCCGATCTATCAGAGAAACTTTCTCAATCATTAAATGATTTATTCCGAACGAGAAGCTCTTTGAGGATTGTGAATGACAAGGGGCATTGCGATTTAAAAGTTAAGTTAAAGTCTTATGTTCATAAGGCATTGAGTACGAGTGGGAGCGATGTTGTCGACTTTCAAATTAATATGGAAGTAGAAGTTTCTTTTTACGACAATGTGAAAAATAAAATGATTTATAAAGAAGAAAGAATGCCTGTCTATGCCTCTTATTCTGTTTCAAATGGAGAAACAGAACTTTTTGGTCAGGCAGAAGCAATAAATAAGTTAGTCTCACTTATTTTAGACAATACAATTTCGGGGTGGTAAATGAAGTTTATAAAAATGCATGGTATCGGAAATGATTACATCTATGTGGACTGCTTTAAACAAGAAGTAAAAAATGCGCCTGAGTTAGCCGTTAAAATTTCTCACCGACGGTTTGGAGTGGGAGGGGACGGACTTATATTAATCAAACCTCATGACAAGGGTGATGGTGAAATGGTTATGTATAACGCGGATGGAAGTCAATCGGAAATGTGTGGCAATGGAATTCGTTGTGTGGCAAAGTACATTCACGATACCTATGCAAAAGGTAAGTCTCAATTAGAATTAATGACAGGCAATGGAATGTTGACCGCCGATGTTAAGACTGGAAAAGAGGGATTAGCAGAGAGCATTACGATTGATATGGGAA
>CAZLBO010000318.1:0-3389 GCA_964557725.1 uncultured Bifidobacteriales bacterium
TTCCTATTTGTTGTATCACTCCATTTTTTAATACGACAATACGATCCCCCATGGTCATGGCTTCCACTTGATCATGAGTCACATAAACAATTGTCGTTTTTGTTTGCTGATGTATTTGAGTGATTTCAGCACGCATTTGTGTACGTAATTGAGCATCTAAATTTGAAAGGGGCTCATCCAGCAAAAGAAGATCAGGGTTTCTTACAATTGCTCGGCCAAGGGCTGCCCGTTGCTTTTGCCCCCCTGATAGTTGAGAAGGACGTCGGGTGAGGGTTTCAGTAAGACCCATTTTTTGGGCTATCTCTTCTACTTTGAGGCGAATCTCTTTTTTGGGTACTTTTTTTAATTTAAGCCCATAGGCCATATTGTCAAAAATACTGAGGTGAGGAAATAAGGTGTAACTTTGAAACATTAATGCAAAGTTTCTTTTTTGAGGAGGAATGTTATCAATTTGATTCTCTTGTAAGTAGAGACTTCCTTTGTCTGGGCTTTCGAGGCCGGCAATCATTCTCAATAATGTGGATTTACCACAGCCTGAGGGGCCTACAATGACAATAAACTCGCCTTCCTTAATTGAAAGAGAGAAGTCCTTAAGGGCTTGTATCTTGGAAAATGATTTGTAGATATTTTTTATTTTTAAATAAGACATAGGTTATTCCGAAACTAAATCAGACAAAGAACTTTTAAAATGCTTTCTGAGTAAAATATATAATAGAGCTGTTGGGAGAACAATAAAAGTAGAACCCACCATCAATAGAGCGTATGGCATACGCATACTGTGTCCATATAAGCTACTTAAACCCAGTGATACAGTAAGCTTTTCAGGGGAGTATAAAAAAGCCAATGGCAATAGGTACTCATGCCAAGCAAAAATAAAATGTATAAGAGTGTAGGACAAAATAGCAGGCTTAACTAAGCTAAGAGAGAGCCAAAAGAGTTTGTACTCTGAAGCCCCTTCTGTACGGGCTAAATCAAGAATTTGAGAAGGGAAGCGTTTGTATACTTGTATAAAATAGAGAATGCCAATCCCTGTCATGATGCCAGGCAAGATAACCGCTAAGGGGTTATCAATTAAATGAAGAACCTTCATCCAATCGAGTAAGGGTAAGACCATCAGTTGACGGGGAAGTAGAATAACCAGAAGGGTGGTAATAAATAAGAGTGTCCTCCCCTTAAAGCGGTATTGGGAGAATACAAACCCCGTAGGAATAGCTAAGCAAAGTGCTCCTAATGTTTGAGTGGAGGCGATGAGTAAACTGTTGAAATATTGTCGAATAAAGGGAATCCATTGACCTCCAAGAAGCTCTCTATAATAAGTAAGGTGAAAGTTTTTTGGGAGAAGGGGGAAGGGGGTAAAAATCTCTTGGGTTTCTTTTGAAGTGGATAATACCATCCAGAAAAAAGGAAAGGCAAAGGTAAGAGAGATTACAGCTAATAAGCCGATGGTAAAGAGTGAGTGTTTTTGAAGGTTCATAAGGAAGAAGCCTTCTTTGATTTTACTTTGAAGATGTAAGTAAACCCGAGTATAACAAATAAAAATACGGGTGCTAAACTAAAACTCATGGCAGCAGCGGTTCCAAAATTCCCTTGATAGAGGGCTTGGTTATAGATATAGGAAACAAAAAGGAGCCCTGCATCTGCTGTTCCTCCAGATCCTCCCAATAAGATATAGGAGCCTTCGAAGAGAATAAAGGAATCTAAAACTAAAAAGAGAGCCACAAAAAGAAGAATGTTTTTGAGTAAAGGTAAAGTGACTGTAAAGAGTACTTTTAACCTTCCTGCTCCTTCGACCATCGCCAATTCATAATAAGCCTTGGGGATACTTTCTAAACCTGCCCACAAAAAATAGGTAATAAAACCTGTCCATCTCCATACGGATTGAATGACTAATGAGGCTTTGATGTAAGCAGGGTCTTTTATCCAATCGATAGTACCTATTCCTAAAGGAGATAGAATCATGTTGAGAATGCCATGTTCTCCATTGAAAATGAGTACGAACAAAAAGGCGAGGACTGTTGGTGAGGTGAGACCTGGTAAAAGTAAAAAGAACATAAAGATGTTCTTTAAGAGTGGAGGAGAGCTTTTAAGTCCATGGGCTAAGGTTAAACTGAGGGGAAGGATAATAGCAAGAGAAGAGAAGGCATAAATAGAGGTGTTATAGAGGGAGGTGTAAAAGCGGTCATCTTGTAGGATTAATCTATAATTATCAAGCCCTATAAAAGCCCCTGTTTCCATTAAGTCATTTTCTCTTAAACTGATTAAAAAGCCTTGAATAAGCGGAATAAACCAAAAAACCAAGTAGATCAATACAAAGGGGATCAAGAGGTAAAAGGGTGTGGCAATGAGCCTGTTTTTGTGAATGACAGAGGGTTTGGTCATAGGTGAAATTTACATCTTTCTGTGGTTGATCGCAGTTTATTAATAGTATTTTAAACCCATGTGGGATAATAACAGCTAATGAGGTTAAAACGTTTTTGGGCAGGGTTGCTTTTAGCTTATTCCGTATATATTGTGTATGGAACTCTTTTCCCTTTTTTCTTTGATAGCCAAGAGGCATTAATCCAATTGTTAAATCCTAAGGTGTTTTTTAGACCTCTTACGGAAGTTGCTCCTTTGAGTGGGGGGGATATCTTACAAAATCTCTTTTTCTTTATGCCTTTTGGTTTTTTTCTCGGAAAATTATTAAACCGAATTTCAGTTTCGATATACAAGAGTATTCTTATTGTGGGTTTGCTCTCTTTTACATTGAGTTACATTGTTGAGCTGATTCAGTTAGGAGTTCCTAGCCGCTTTACTTCTCTAGCGGATATTATTTGTAATGTACTAGGTGGTTTTTTGGGTTATTTTTTGACAAGAGCCAGTCCAAAGAGGAGGTTGTTTGTTTTGTTGAGAAGGCAAATAAGAAACAAGTTATCCGTCAAGTGGGCCTTGCCAGCTTTGGGCATTCTGATGGTGCTTGTGATGGAAACTTGGCAACCTTATAATTTTAGCTTGATGTTAGAATTTCCTCTTTTTAAAATGAAGGCTTTTTGGAGTTTGGCTCCTGAGTTTAACAAGGCTTATCTTTTGTTTTCATTGCGCTATGCTTATCTTGTGGCAATGGGTTCCGCTCTTTTTTATGCATGGCTTACCGAAGCAGGGATAAAGCAAGCAGGACGGAAAACAATTTTCTTTTACTCCCTTTTTGGTTTGAGTTTAGAACTTTCTCAATTCTTTATTATCTCAAGAATCCCTAGCTTTTGGGAGTTGTTGATTGTGATTACTTTTGTTGTGATAGGTGTTTCTCTGTTTAAGTATCTTAAGGGGCGAAACTTTATTCTATCCCAGTTTTTTTGGTTGGGAGTAGGGGTAAGCAGCGCTTATCTTTTTACTTATTCTCTTAAGGGAAC
>CAZLBO010000319.1:0-3388 GCA_964557725.1 uncultured Bifidobacteriales bacterium
TCATTCGCTCAGATCCGTATAAGTCAGAACCTTGGGGATGGGATCAACTATCCCATATTTTTCACAAAGGGACGCAAAATGTACCTGAACTTCAGGAAAAACGCTCCAAGGAAGAAATGATCCGTGACTTTATTGGATTCTCAGAAGGGTATGCTGAAAGAAAAGAGACGCAAGAACAAGAGTTCCCCCTTAAAAAGTCTTCAAAAACCATTAAACTCTCTGCTGTTGATCGCGATCGTAAAACCCTTTCCTATTTTAACACCCTAGAGAAAAGATTAACCTCCCGTCACTTTTCAGGGGAGAAGGTTGTAGAAAAGGACCTGAGTGCTACCTTGTATTACACTTTTGGGGAAATCCATGATAAATGGGAAGGTGTTGGTGACGATGTTGAACTTGTCGGCGTTAGAAAATCCAGTCCTTCCGCCGGTGGCCTTCATTCCATTCAAGCTTATGTCACCGTTTTTAACGTTGAGGGGGTTAAACCTGACCTTGAACGTGTTTGGGCAAAATATATTCACTCAAGGGCCTATCGTGAGATTTTCTTAGATGCAGGACATTTATCACAAACATTTCAATTAACGGCAACGACCCTTTCTTTGAATACTTGGATCTCAGGTTATTTTCGAGATGATGGCCTCATGGACTATTTAAAGATTTCCGGAGAAAACAAAGCCCCCCTTTTATTTGTGGGCGTTGGAAAAGGAAAAAGAACACCTCTGCATCCTGATATGATAGACGGATTAAAGAAGTCATGACCCTCGGCAAACATCCCCTCTCCCTTCATGCATTTTCTATGGTGCATTTTTTTGAGCGTTTTAGTTATTATGGGATTTTATCCCTCCTTGTTTTGTATTTATCTTCAAAGCTGAACTTTTCGGACGCAAAGTCCTATGCAATCTTAGGGGTCTATGGAACCCTCACCTATGCAACACCTCTTATTGGAGGCTATATCGCTGATCGGTTTATTGGTTTTTATGGGGCTTTGTGGATGGGATTGTCTTTTATTCTCTTGGGACATTTTAGTATATTTTTAACGCAGTTTTCCTCTTTTGGGGAACTTGGGCTCTTTTTAGGTCTTGGCTGTGTTGTCACAGGATCAGGGTTTTATAAGTCCAACATGAATGCTCTTATTGGAAACCTCTATAAAAAAGAAAATATCTTAAAGGACGCAGCTTATACTATTTTTTACGTCTATCAAAATGCGGGAAGTTTTATGGCACCCTTAATTTGTGGTTATATTGGATTAAAAATGGGGTGGTCTTATGGTTTTTCTTTGGCAGGTCTTGCAGGGGGTTGTGCCCTTGTTACCCTTTATTTTTCCAAGAATTTCAAAAGGCAAATTTATAGTGAACATGCCCTAGAAGTCGATTTTCAATGGAAAGTCGTTGTTGCTGTTGTGCTTGGGGGAGGGGGCTTAGCCTTTCTTCTTTCCGCCGTTATTTTCTATGGAGAGGATACCCTTGATTTTCTCCTAGGGTTTTCGGTTGTTTATCTAGGTGTTTTTCTGAGACACTTTTTTGCTGTTCCCAAGGATCAGCGGAAGAATATGATGATTATCTTTTTTGGAATGATGGCGGTTGCTCTTTCAGGAGCGCTCATTAGTCATGGGAATACTGTTTTCACCCTCTTGATGAGCCGAAATGTTGATCCAACACTGCTTTCATTTGAGGTTCCAGTTACCTTTATTCAGTCCGTTGATTCCCTAACCATTGTGATTTTTGGCCCTCTGATTGCTGTCCTGTGGCGTTTTATGTCTAAAAAAGGGTGGCACCTCTCTGGAATTGTAAAAACCCTGGTTGGATTTGGCATCATTGTTCTCTCTTATGGGTATATTGAAGGGTTATGCAGCGATGCCAATGGGGATCATTTAATTCCCCTAGGGCCTTTTGTCGTTGGGCTCGCCTTTTTAGCGGCTTCAGACATTCTTATCTACCCCAATGTTTTGACTTTTTGCTCCAGGTTTACGCCCAAAGGACTAACGGGATTTGTTATGGGATTCATTGTGTTTGGCATGTCTTTATCCCAACTTATAGGCACTTACTTGGCAAGGCTTGCATCTATTGAAACGCCTTTAGGAGAAGTTGATCAAGCCCATTCCCTGCAAACCTACAAAGGCTTTTTCTCCTCAATGACCGTTATTTCATTGATAACCCTAATTGTGTTATCTTGTTTCATAGGATGGATCACAAAGAAAAAGAAAAATCATGGATCTTAATAAATTAAAAGTTTTTCACGCCGTTGCTAAATTTGGTGGAGTCACCCTCGCATCTGCTGATTTAAAAATGCGCTCCTCATCGATTAGCACCTCAATATCTTTATTTGAAAAAGAAGTTGGGTGTAAATTGTTTCAAAGACATTATCGCGGCATGAAACTGACCCCGGAAGGAGAAAAGCTTTATAAATCATCAAAATTAATATTTGATGAATTTGAATTTGCCTTAAAGGACCTCTCTGAGAAAAATAAAGACGTAATAAGCGAACTCAAAATTTCCACCTCTTGGGGAATTGCATCTTCAAATTGGTTTGTTGATAAAATGTCATTATTCTTAGAAGGGAATCCTAATATTAAAATTAAACTGTTAGATTATAGTAAAAATAATATTGAAGATACAGATGCTGATATATTCATATGTCCATATATTTATGATCAACTCGATTTAATTCAATTAAAAACAAAGACTTTTTGCTTTAGAATGTTTGCAAGTAAAGAATATGTTGCAAAGTATGGGTTACCCGAATCCGTTGATGATTTAGACAACCACCGGTTAATTGCGTTCACACAGGAGTTGATGAATCCATTTAATAGCGTTGATTCTATTCTTCATATTGGAAGAGAATCTCAGAATCCTAGGATAGTGGATATTGAGGTAAATAGTAGTGTTTGTTTGTTGAAGTTAATAAAAAGAGGTGTCGGTATTGGAGTTATTTCTATAGAAGCAGAAATAGATTCAAACCTTATACCAATATTAGAGGAGAATGAGTTTTTAAATTCGATTTATATCGTTTATAAAAAGAAAAATAGAAACCTTAGTGTTATTAGAACATTTGTTGAATTTAAAAAAGAGACTTAGCCAGCACATATTACAGCTTTAATGAAACCGACTGCTCTTTCTTGACCGCGAACTGTTTTTTCTAAATATATTTTTATCATTTTTTGCTACTTTAGGGTTTTTTATTTTATAATATACGAAAAATAATTTTGGAAATCTTATTTTTAATCTAGCACACGAAAGTGTGGCTGTCAAAAAGATGAAACTTGAAGTTTTAGTTTTTTACCAAATAGGAATTCCCTCTGCTTATTAAGAGAATTAGTTATATCGTATATTTTGTCTATTAATTTATTGACTTTTAATTTTACTCGTGTATATTGATAATCAGAATGCATGGT
>CAZLBO010000320.1:0-3386 GCA_964557725.1 uncultured Bifidobacteriales bacterium
ATAGGGGAAGAATAATGAAAACACTAAAATGGATTATATCATTTCAAGTAATATTTTTAATTGGTTGTCTTACGGATAATGATGAGAACAACCCTAAATCTCTTGTTAATAATAAGTATACCGACGATGTGGCAGGAATCAGCCTTCAATTTCCACAGAACTGGACTAGTGAATTAAATTATAAATTTGGCAATGAAACAGTGGATGTAGTAGGAAGGGCACTTCCTGTAAATAATTTTGCTCCTAATGTAAATGTAATTACAAACCTCCATTCAGGGTCTAGAGATTTAAATGTAGTGATACAGATGTTTAAGCAACAGCTTAAAACTCAATTGCCAGGTGTAGTTTTTCTAAGTGATACAGTATATGTAAAGGGAAAGGCTACTTTTGGAGAGCTTTTCTTTACTGTAAATATAGGAGGCAATGAGCTTAAGTATAACCAAACACTTTTTATTAACAGAGAAAGAGATATTCAAATTACTTATACAGATAAACTAGATCACTTTGATGGAAATACAGAGTTTACCCAAGTAAAGAATTCTTTGACAGTATTTTAATTACGTCTAAGCCAAGACAAACTCTAATGAGTCCTTTCCCTTAAGCCTTTAACTCCTTTAATGTGATTTCCAACTTTTGGATTTTAGACTTTTGGGTGGCAAGTTTCTCTTTTTCTAAAGCGATAACTTGCTCTGGGGCATTAGCAACAAACCTTTCATTAGAAAGTTTTTTCTCCAAGCCCATGACAAACTTCTTAGCCTTTAAAAGTTCTTTTTCCATTTTTCCTTTTTCAGCTTCTTTATCTAAAATCCCTTCGAGAACCACAAAAGCTTGTCCACCAGGAAAGATGCTCGAAGCAGAAAAATTAGGTTTGTTTCCTAGGGTTAAGGACTCAAGATTTTCCAAATTTTCAACGACTGTTCGTTGGTTTTCACTCAAGGAACTAGGGTCGTCTAAGTTGAGGACAACATTGAGTTGAGTGGAAGGCGAAATAGCATAGGAGCCTCGTATAGAACGGATGCCATCGACAATCCCCAAGGCTCGTTCAAAGTCATTGCGTTCGGAGGTAAAATCAAAATCCTTTTTTACTTGTGGCCAAGAGGCAGTAATCAATAAGGACTTATGCCCTAATTGTTCGTTAATTTCTTCAGTAAGATAAGGCATAAAAGGGTGTAATAATGTGATTGCACTTTGTAGAACATAGTTAAATACATAAACAACTGTTTCTTTGTCTTGTTCCGACGCATTATCCATTAAACGTTTTTTGTTAAATTCTAAATAACGAGAACAAAAATCATTCCAGAGAAATTGATATAAAGCATTACAAGCATCAGAAAATCGGTACTTGTCTAAAGATTCATCTACCATTTCAATTAATTGATTGGTGCGAGAGAGAATCCATTTGTCGGCGAGGGTAAGGTGCTGATTGTGAAGCTCACTTTTGTGATCGGCACATTGAGTTAAAACAAAACGGACCGCATTCCAAATTTTATTAGCAAAGTTGCGTCCCATTTCAAATTTGCTGGGAGAGAGTCTAATGTCTTGCCCTTCACTTGTGAGTGTGAGTAGTGAAAATCTTACCGCATCGGCTCCGTATTGAGCAATCATTTCAAGGGGGTCAATTCCGTTGCCCTTGGATTTGGACATTCTTTGTCCTTTTTCATCGAGAATAGTGCCATGGATGTATACGGTGTGAAATGGCTCTTTGCCTAAATGTTTTAAGCCAGAAAACATCATACGGGCTACCCAGAAGTAAATAATATCCCGAGCGGTAATCAGTACATCGGTGGGGTAATGGGTCGATAAATCATCGGTTTGTTCGGGCCAGCCTTGGGTACTAAACGGCCAAAGGGCACTAGAAAACCAAGTATCTAAAACGTCTTCTTCTTGAATAAGCTTAACTTCAGAACCAAACTTTTCTTGGGCTTGCTTTAGAGCGTCTTCCTCAGAAAGAGCCACAATTACAGGGGTTTCGGAGATGCGTTTTCCCTTAGTTTCGCTCACCACATACCATGCAGGTATTTGGTGTCCCCACCAGATCTGGCGAGAGATACACCAATCTCTAAATTGATCCAACCAGTCGAAATAAGTTTTAGAATAACGTTCGGGGATAAATTGAGTGCGGCCTTCGCGGACACTGGCAAGAGCAGGTTCTGCTAAGGGCTTCATTTTAACAAACCACTGCCCCATTAAATAAGGTTCAATGACATCGCCACTGCGATAACAGTGGGGGATAGGAATGTTTTGGTCTTCGATTTTGTCTAATTGCCCCATGGCCTCTAATTCTTTTACAATTTGCTTACGAGCTTCAAACCGATCCATTCCCTTAAATTTTCCACAGTGATGGTTCAAGGTGGCGTCTTTATTGAGCACTACAATTTGTTCTAGGTTATGGCGTTTGCCTACTTCAAAATCATTAAAGTCATGGGCAGGGGTAATTTTAACAGCTCCGGAACCTTTTTCGGGGTCGGCGTGTTCATCCGTGATAATTGGAATTTCTCTATTGATAAAGGGTAGCACTACTTTTTTTCCAATGAGATCCTTATATCTCGGATCGTCCTTGTTTACGGCTACGGCAGAATCCCCAAAAAGGGTTTCTGGTCGGGTGGTGGAGACAATAATAAACTGGGAGGGGTCATCCGCTAAGGGGTACTTTAGAGACCACATGTGTCCTGGGGTTTCTTTTGTTTCTACTTCCTCATCCGCTAAGGCGGTTTGTAATTGAGGGCACCAGTTGATCAATCGGTAGCCGTAATAGATGAGTCCCTCTTTGTGGTACTTGACAAATACTTTGCGAACGGCTTTGGAGAGCCCTTCATCCATAGTAAAGCGTTCTCGAGACCAATCGCAGGAACAGCCCAACTTTTTGAGTTGGTTGATGATCTTTCCGCCGTAGGCTTCTTTCCATTCCCATACTTTTTCAATAAATTTCTCTCGACCCAAGTCTTGTCGCACAAGGTTGTCCTTGGCAATTTGTTTTTCGACTACAGATTGCGTAGCAATACCTGCGTGATCCATTCCTGGCTGCCAAAGAGTTTTGAAGCCTTGTAACCGCTTTTGCCTAATGAGTACATCTTGCAGAGTATTATTGAGAGCATGTCCCATGTGAAGTGCCCCTGTGACATTGGGAGGGGGAATGACAATCGTAAAAGGTTTGCCCTCGCCTTGGGGCTTAAAGGAGCCTGTTTCTTCCCATTTTGCATACCACTTATCTTCAATTTCTTGGGGGGTGTAACGAATATCCATTCTCTGCATTTATCCTCGTTAAAATTCTTTTCTAAAGGGGTAAAGGATAGAAAATCTAAGGAGTCTATGTAGGGGGGAGGGGTGTTTTTTGTTACCCCTTACAAGTAATCAAATTTCGCAATTTGCGTGTTAGAATAATACGC
>CAZLBO010000321.1:0-3374 GCA_964557725.1 uncultured Bifidobacteriales bacterium
CCTGCCGCAATGATTCGAAAACCAAAAATTGTTTATAAGAATGCAAAGGAACAGTCTGGTAAAGTTTACATGTAGGTTTTGTTGGGCAAGTCAATACCTTAGAAATCTACTTTCAACAAGGCAAGCTCAAGGACTATGCGTCTATGGTTAAAAAAGAGGTTAGACGACAATGTGCTGTCAATCAAAGCCTACCAGAACAACTACGTGCCGCTATTTTTGCAAAATATGGTTTTCGTTCTTGTAAACCAGAAGCCAGACGGAGGAATTAAGCCTCTAAAATGGTTTGAATTACTTTTAAAAGTTCATTGATTTCAAAAGGTTTTTGAATAAAGGCAGACATGCCTTGTTCCATCGCTTCTTCGGTTTGTTCATCAAGACTAAAACCTGTAGAAAGAATTCCCTTTATTTCAGGTTTTTCTTCTTTAAAGGCTAAAAAACAATCTTTTCCCGATTTTTTGGGAAGGTTAAAGTCGACAATGACTAAATCAATTTCTTTGTGGTGACGCTTAAAATATTCTATCGCTTCTTGTCCATCTGAAGCCGTATGAATTAAATACCCTACATCTGTTAGCATTTCTTTTAAAATATCTCTTAAGGCTTCTTCATCATCCACGACTAATATCGTGCCTTTTCCCTTTATGATTGGAGTTTCTTGCGAAGAGCGCCCGACATCATGTTCAGCGGAGGTCACAGGTAAAAACATATCGAAGCATGTCCCTCGCCCCACCTTGCTCTCTACTTTAAGAGCGCCGTTTAATTCATCCACCGCTCGCTTTACACTCGGCAACCCTAACCCTGTTCCTTTGCCCCTTTTTTGAGTTGTAAAAAAAGGATCAAATATTTTTGCCAAGGTTTCTTCGGACATCCCATGTCCTGTATCTTCCACGGAGAGGATTAAATATAAACCAGGGTCGATATCTAAGCCTATGCTAGACAAATCAATTTCATCCAGATTTTTATTTTCAGTTCTAAACTTAAGTATTCCCCCATTTTCCATGGCATCACAAGCATTCAGCGCTAAATTAATTAGTGCATTTTGCAAAAGAGAAACACTTCCATAATTATGGCAGCTTGTTGCGAACATTTCTTTTTTTATTTGACACTTTTTATCGATCAAATGCTTTAAAAGATCCATTACTTCTAATAACACTTCATGAACATCAAATATATGGTTACCTTCTTTAGTTGGACGAGCAAAGTTTAAAATTTCCTTTGTCAACTCACTGGCACGTTTTGTGAAATTCACAATACTTTTACTGTACCTATCAATTTCTGGTGAAGCGGCCCCATACTTACGGCGCGTCATTTCTGCGTAACCCAGTATTCCCCCTAAAATATTATTAAAATCATGGGCTACTCCAGAAGCCAAGCGACCTAACATAGCTAGGTTTTGTGCATCATTTAATTTTTCAAGTAACTCCGCTTTTTTGGGAATCACATCTAATGATTCAATGTCGTAACCTTTTTCTCTGCATGACATTTCATAGATTTTCAAATAAATAAGAATTTTTGAACGTAAAAACTCTGGCGAAAAGCCATCAGCCAAATACTCTATCCATCCCGTATAGCCTTTCTCTAGTATTTCTTGTAAATCATTAGGCTTTTTATTGAGAATTAAAAGAGGAACTTTATTCGCTTTCCCTATTTTAATCATGCCTTCGCATAAAGGAGTCACCAAAGTATCTTTTTCATCCAGTATCACAACAGCAGGACTTCGTTCCTTTAGCATGGGCAAAATCTCATTGATAGAATGAACTTGAGTTATTTTACACCTCGACGCTTCACAGGCAAAAGCAAGGATACTTGATAATTTATTTTTCGAAGAAAAGTAAACGAGATAGGGAACAAAATTATCTATTTCAGTATGCTCCAATTGATGAGAGTTTATCAAAATTTATCCTATGTATAACAAAAATTTTCATTAAGAATCTATTCTTAATTTAGAAACCCATTTTATTATACATTTAACTTTAAAAAAAACCAATTCAAACAAATTTTCTTTTTTATTGCGCGACACACTCTCTGCCACGCAATAATTTAACGGTCAATTTCCAGTACTTGCTGTACTCGCTCCTACAGTATCTACAGGGTGGTCTACAGGATTCCCTTTTTCAAACCACATCAAAGTATCTAGTGACCCATCAGTATTAAATTGTTTATGATACCCATTTTTTAGGCCCTCTACATATTGCATCTGATGGTGAATTTGCCCATCCTTGCGATAACGAATAAACTGCCCATGTCTTTGATTATTTTTAAAGTCAACCTGCAACTCAACTGTTCCTTCTTCCGGAAAGTATTGCTTTCTTGTTCCTTCTAGTTTTCCATGTAAATAGAACTCTTCATACTCCAATTTTCCATTGGCATTAAAAGAACGTTGCCGACCATGTTTTTTGTCTTCAATAAATTGAACTTCCACATGTAATTGTCCATTTTTGTGAAACTTTTTAGTCAAACCATTTCTCAATAACTGCCCATGTTCATCTTTTGTCACTTCATACTCTTCTTTGAGCGAACCATCAGGATATTTAATCCGTTTAACTTTCTGTTGCTCACACGCAATAAACAAAATCGATAAAAAGACGATGACCCCTAGAATTGGCTTATTCATACCAAGAACTCCTTCATTTTTCAAAAAAAAACCTATGTTCTAAATTTACCATAGCTAATAGGCGGAGAACCATTTAAAAATAAGTTAAATTAAGTTTTATATGATAAAAGCACTTCTATTGACTCTACTCCTCCTCTCTCTCGCACAAAGTGACTCTATTCCCCCATCCGATTCACTCATCGCACCTGAGTCTGATTTAAAGCCACAAGTAGACACCATGCTGTCTCAGCTAAAAAAAACAGGAGAATTCCTTAAAAAAGGGCTTAAAAAGATTGAAAGACTTATTCTCTCCGATTCTACCGACTTAAAAAAAGAAAACGAAAAAAAAGTCTGGAAACTTGCCATAAAGGTTTCCAAGAAGTTTCCTACACTTTCACAAATTAAGGCTAAAGATTTATTTAAACAATTGAATGACAGTAACCTCATTCTTATCGATGTCAGAAAGTCAGAAGAAATTGAAGTCTCCACTCTCTCAAGTGCAATCACTCCAAAGGAAATGGCAAAAAAATTCAAAACTCCCTCTTCAATACGTGGTAAAAAGTTTGTCACCTTTGACACCGTCGGATTTAGAAGTGCTGCCTTTGCTTTGCAACTAAAGGAAATGGGCATTCATGTTCAATACCTCGAAGGGGGGTTACTTGCATGGACTTATATAAATGGCCCATTGTTTACTCAAGATAAAACAGGAAGCCTTGTGCCTACTCAAAAAATCCATGTATACAAAGAACACCTAAGCCTTCAATCTCCAGATTATCAAGCCATT
>CAZLBO010000322.1:0-3324 GCA_964557725.1 uncultured Bifidobacteriales bacterium
GCTTTCTTTCTGAATATATTACTTCTCCCTCAGTAGCAGCTTTAAAAGAAAATGTTCTTAAAAAGTACCCTAAAGCAAAATGGTATACGCATGAGGCAGTTTGCCGTGTAAATGTCATTGAAGGGCTAAAGAAGATAACAGGAGCGAAGTTGAACCCTGTTTATCAAATGAGTTCTGCTAAAACCATTTTGTCGCTTGATTGTGATTTTATGGGAATGGAAATAAATCATCTTGCCAATTCGAGAGCCTACATGGCTGGTCGAGATCCTGAGAGAATGGAGCATCCAGAAAAGGAAATGAACCGTCTGTATGTGATTGAATCTAATTATTCTGTAACAGGAAGTTCTGCAGATCATCGGTTAAAATTAAAACCAAGTCAATTGAAAGCTGTTGTTTGGCAAATAGCACAAGAACTATTCGGGAAGCTAAGCTTACCTGTTGTATCGGGAACGCCTTCCGTTTTTAAAGATTATCTTGCGAAGGGGAGCCAATTTTCCTCTTCAGCCAATGAGACATGGATTCAAACGGCTTGCAAAGAGCTAATAGCAAATAAAGGTGAGAGCCTTATATGTGTGGGCTATACACAAGACCCTGAAGTTCATGCACTTGTACACTACATTAACCTGAGTTTAGGGAATGTAGGGAAAACGGTTAACTACAAGCAGTCTGTAACTGCTGATTATAATCAGGATCTTGAAATTGACAACGGATCTATTTGGAAGCTTGAAAAAGAGATGGATTCAGGCCTTGTCGATTCTTTGATTATTTTAGGGGGAAACCCTGTTTATACTTCTCATACTGATTTTGGTGGTTCCTTATCTAAAGTAAAGAACTCCATTTATATTGGGCATGAGGTAGATGAAACTGCTATTGCTTCTAATTGGTACCTTCCTAGAAAGCACTATTTAGAAGAATGGTCTGATGCGATTAGTTTTGATGGAACAGCTAGTGTGATACAGCCGCTGATTTATCCGTTGTATAAAGATTCTGTTTCACATTCCGAGTTTTTGGCACACTTTCTTGGAAATGAAGCTCCAAAAGGTTTTGCAATAGTACAAGACTATTGGAAATCAAAAGTAAAAGAAGGTTCTTTTGAGAAGCAGTGGAAAAAATGGCTTCACGATGGGATTGTGACTGATTCACAGGCAAGTAATATTGTTGCAGGAATTCAGTTTGATGGATTAGAAGCTCTTTGTCAAAGTCATTTGGAAAGTTTAAAGAAAATCCCCAAAAGTGGTTTGGAGATTGTTTTTGCTCCTCACTCGTCTATGTATGATGGGCGCTTTGCGAATAATGGATGGTTGCAGGAATGTCCTGACCCTATGACGCGCTTAACTTGGGATAATGCTGCTATTTTAAGTGTAAAAACAGCTGGCGAACTTGGTTTAAAAGATGAAATTCTTCTTCCTGATGGTTCAGGAACAAAATTAGGGCAAATGGATATGCCTATGGTAGAGGTGACGGTTAACGGCAAGTCTCTTTCATTACCAGCTTATATTTTGCCTGGACTAAGTGATGATACGATTCTCCTTAATATGGGCTATGGACGTACAAGTGTCGGTCGTGTCGGAACCAAAACGGGCTTTAATGTATGTGAATTGCAGTCTGCACACAGTGGATCTTTTAGTTTTGGAGCTAAGCTTGAGAGAGTAAAAGAAGGCCCTCAATATTATGCGTTGGCAAGTGTTCAAGAGCACTGGTCTATGGAAGGTCGAGATTTAGTTCGCACAAAAGATGTGAAGGATCACCACGATTATCATACTGGGCACCATGAAACACCAAGTTTATTTAAAGAACATGAGTGGACAGGCCAACAATGGGGCATGGTCATTGACCTTAATAAATGTACAGGTTGCGGTGGTTGTCTAGTGGCTTGCCAAGCAGAGAATAATATTCCTGTAGTAGGCAAGAAACAAGTATTACTCAATCGTGAAATGCATTGGATACGTATTGATAGGTACTTTGAAGGAGACCAAGACAATCCAAGTGTTGTACATCAAGGTGTTGCTTGTCAGCATTGTGAAATGGCTCCGTGTGAAGAAGTTTGCCCTGTTGCAGCAACGACTCATTCAAGCGAAGGTTTGAATGATATGGCTTATAACCGTTGTATAGGGACTCGTTATTGTTCTAATAACTGTCCTTATAAAGTAAGACGATTTAATTTCTTTAATTATACAAACCAATACGAAGAAACAGAGAAAATGGCACAAAACCCTGATGTAACTGTGAGGTTTAGAGGGGTCATGGAAAAGTGCACTTATTGTGTTCAACGCATTAATGAAGCACGCATTGATTTTAAAAATAAAGGTCAAGAATGGATACCAGACGGAGTGATTAACCCTGCCTGTGCTCAATCTTGCCCTACGGAAGCGATTGTTTTTGGGAACATTAATGATCCTAAAAGTAAAGTAGCGAAACTAAAGGCGAATAAGAAAAGAAATTACAAGCTCTTGGAAGAGGTCAATGCTCGTCCAAGAACATCTTATTTGGCTAAAGTTGTTAACCCAAATCAAAATATCACTTAAGGAATCTGAGAAAGAATGGCTGAGGATAGCTCACTAAATGAAGACCCATCGGTAAGAGCCGCTCTTGTAAAAGAGGGGTTGAGCTTTGCTGATGTGACGAATATCGTCAATAAGCCCATAGAAATCCCTTTGATCAAAACTCCTGCGTGGTGGTTGATTGGACTTATGGCTTCACTTACCCTGCTCGCTTTGTTAAAAGTGATGATAGGGTATCTTATCTGGGAAGGAACAGGAGTCTGGGGACTCAATATTCCTAATGGCTGGGGATGGGCCATTGTTAACTTTGTTTGGTGGATTGGTATCGGCCATGCAGGGACTCTGATCTCGGCAATCCTCTTCTTATTTCGACAAAAATGGCGAACGGGAATTAATCGCTTTGCGGAAGCCATGACTGTTTTTGCCGTCATGTGTGCTCTGATCTTTCCTGGTATTCATGTCGGAAGAATGTGGGTGGCCTATTATATGTTTCCATTACCCAACCAAATGGGTGTGTGGCCTAACTTCAGAAGCCCCTTGTTATGGGATGTTTTTGCTGTAAGTACTTATGCGACGGTTTCTATTCTATTTTGGTACGTTGGTCTTATTCCTGATTTAGCCACTTTGAGAGATCGTGCTACAAACAAGGTTCGAAAGACTTTGTATGGTATTTTAGCCATGGGCTGGAGAGGAGCTAATCGTCATTGGCAACACTATGAAAAAGCTTATTTGATTTTAGCGGGTATTGCGACTCCTCTTGTATTGTCTGTGCATAGTATTGTAAGTTTTGACTTTGCTGTAGCAGTTTTACCTGGTTGGCATA
>CAZLBO010000323.1:0-3319 GCA_964557725.1 uncultured Bifidobacteriales bacterium
TCCATCTTCCCCCCTACACAGGTTCGCGACACTAAGGAAAAACGATTTGCGATTTTTACATATTGTCTAATTTCATCAAAATTAGGGTTCTTTGAGGTACTGTCATTAAAGTCATTAATTTCATAAGGACCAAAAAAATCCACTTGAAAATCGGCACCCACTGGACAATCAACCGTAACATCTAAAGTATCATATGGTTTCATAGCTATTAGTTTAAAATCCACAGGGTCACCGCTATTCACAAAATTAGTGATAATCTTACCCTCAGAAACAAATTCCTCACTAAGACGCGTGCCATCAGTCCATTCTAATTGCTTACCTGGTGCTCTCAGTGTATCCGCACCTTTAAAGTTAGCCGAAAGGGACTCTTCATCCACCCAGTTTAAAAACTTAACGGAAACATCTCTTATATCTCCTTTATTTCCCGTTTCATCTTCCAAGCCAACGAGGTCAAACTCCAAACTCTTACCAATGTCAAAATACACCAAACCAGCTTCTTCTACCTTGCCCCACACCTTTAAAATTTGAGAGCCTTCTATTTTATAGTTAAAATCACCTTTGACCTTCTCAATCTTTAAGTTGGAATCATCGATCTTCTCATCGAAGGTTATTTTAATCGTATCAGAAACAGAAGCGATTTTAGGCGAAATACTCGCAATTTCAGGGGAGTCCTCGTCTTTTTCTGCTTCAGAAAGGCAGGAAATAAACATCAAGGATAGGCATAACGCAAATAGGGCTGTAGGGGTTGTCTTTTTCATACTTTCTAAACTATCCTTTTAGAGCAAACAGGGCAATAAAAGAAACAATAATTTAGATTTAGAGCATGGAAATAAAAAAACAAACAGCTAATCGACCCAAAACACGACATTCCTTTTGGATTTGGTTTGTTGTCCTAGGAATTTTCCCCCTTTCAATCGCTTTAATGTTAACCCTTACTTTCTACTACTCCAGCCAATCGCTCCCCTCTTTAGAGAATTTGGAAAGAATCGAACCCCCCCTCATCTCCAAAGTTTACGACCAAGATTCCGTTTTAATCCATGAGTTTTATACAGAAAGAAGAATCTGGACTGATTATCAGGATATCCCCAAACCATTAATCCAAGCCGTTATTTCCATTGAAGACCGCAAGTTCTTTAGCCATTGGGGAGTTAACCTTCAAGCCTACCCCTCTGCACTGCTTCCGGTATTACTAGGGAAAAGAGCACGAGGAGCATCAACCCTTACTCAGCAACTAGCGAAGAATCTCTTTCTCACCACAGAGCGTTCCGTTCTCCGAAAATTAAAAGAACTCCTCCTCGCTATCAAAGTAGAACAAACATATACCAAAGAAGAAATCCTTGAGTTTTACATGAATGAAGTCTACCTCGGCGGAGGGGCTTACGGCTTTCAGGCAGGGTCTCAAAAGTACTTTTCTAAACCCTTAGACTCCCTCACTATTGCACAATACGCTTTATTAGCAGGGCTATTGCCAAGGCCAGAAGCATACCGCCCCGATGTTTCACTCAAACGTTCTCGAAAGCGACGAAACTTAGTTTTACGCGCCATGGAAGATGAAGGCTTCATTAGCAAAAATCAGTTGAAAAAAAGCTTGGGAGAAAAGATAACACTCGATGTATGGCAAACATCCTCATTAAAAGCGCCTTATTATGTAGAAACCATTCGTCAAATTTTAGAAAAGAAATGGAATGATGATTTTATTTATGGCAAGGGAGTTAACATTTATTCTTCCTTGGATTACGAAATTCAAAAAGCAGCAGAAAAAGCCTTAGTCGGTCATTTACAAAAAATTAAAAGTCGCTTAAAACACCGGGCCGCTCATTATTTGTCCATGCCTTACTATTTAAAAACCCCTATTGATACCATTGCTAAATATTGGGATACTTATTTCCCCCGTTTTGACTCTCTTTACATCAATGGCAAAGAGGAGAAAAACCGAAGAGCGAAAGGGTATCGACAAAAATTTCATGATTCACTGCGATATTCCCCCCCCCAAGCAGCTATTATTGTTATCGAAAATTCAACAGGTGCCATTAAAGCACTTGTAGGGGGCGAGAACTTTGAATTATCAAAATTCAATCGAGCTTTACAATCTAAACGATCCCCAGGGTCTTCTTTTAAAGCCATTGTATACGCCGCAGCTATAGACAATGGGGCTTCTCCCATGGACTCCCTTAATGATCAACCCATTACCATCCCCGATCCAAATGACCCCAATAAAACTTGGCGCCCCAAAAACTATGGCAATGATTTTTCTGGAAGCGTGACTTTGCGAAAAGCTTTTTATCAATCCAAAAACCTACCTGCCATTAAGCTCGGAATCAAATATGGTTTAAAAACCATAGCCTCTTACGCTCGTAAATTTGGATTAAAAGAAGAAATTCCACTCGTACCCTCTATTGGGATTGGAGCGGGTTCAGCTACGTTATTAGAAATGACTTCTGCTTATTCTGTTTTCCCTAATTTAGGAGAGCGTCCTGAGCCTTATTTTATTGAAACCATCACAGATAAAAACCATCAGCCTATCTATCGGCACACCCCTAAAAGAACCGTCACCATTCGCAAAGAAACAGCTTACTTAATGACCAGTCTCTTGCAAGACGTCAATGTACGTGGCACAGCGGCTTCTATCCGTGCCAGTGGCTTTTATCACCCTTCTGGAGGAAAGACCGGAACAACCAACAAAGAGACCGATGCATGGTATATTGGGTTTACTAAACGTTACACAGCAGGTGTTTGGGTAGGCATTGATAACCATAAACCCATGGGACGAGGACATACAGGCACCAAAAATGCAGCCCCTATTTGGCTTGAAACCATGAGAGCAGCTCACAAAGGCTTAAAGTCTATGGGCTTCCCTAAACCAGGTCGAGTCCAACGATTTTCCGTTTGCCAAGTCACAGGACAAATTGCTGGAGCCTATTGTAGTCACACAGCATCAGATTATTTTATTGTCGGCCGCCAGCCTCATGAAACTTGTGATGGCTCTCACCAAGTAAAAAAGAAGTGGAAAAAATCAGGTGACTTATTCTCCTCTGGGGGGAAGCGAGTACACTCCACCATTCCCAAGAAAAAAGGGAAGAAATACAATAAGAAAAAGGCGTTTAAAAAGCCTGCACGAAAAACATTTTAGTTCTTTTTTATATTTAACGATTCTTCAATTTTAAGAATAAGAGGCGTAAAGCCTTTGTGGTAATAAGGGTCTTTAAGTAGCCTTTGTAACATCGTTATTTTTTTGTGAAGGACTTCATCCCACCTTAAGGTTTTAGCCTCTGAGGTAAGGTGTTTTTTAACATATCCGAGAAAGTTATTTTGAAACTGA
>CAZLBO010000324.1:0-3318 GCA_964557725.1 uncultured Bifidobacteriales bacterium
ACCTCTTAGGGCAAAACCCGTTGATAGGAAAGAATGAGGATAAACTTGGACCTCGCTTCCCCGATATGTCAGAACCCTACAATCGGGAATATATTGAAACCATGGAAAATATTGCTAGAGAAAGTAAAATTATTATCCGTAAAGGAGTTTTCTCCTGTATGTCTGGGCCTTCTTTAGAAACCGCTGCGGAATATCGTATGTTAGGTATTTTAGGAGCAGATGTCATAGGAATGAGTACCGTACCAGAAGTAATTGTAGCTGTCCATTCAGGGATGAAGGTTTTAGGCCTTAGTATTATTACTGATGAATGTTTACCCGATAACTTAAAAGCCATTAACATTAAAGAGATTATTGCGACGGCTAATCAGGCCGAACAAAAACTCATCCCCCTTATTTCTCAATTCACTAAAAAGTTAGGAAACGCCTAATGTTTCGACCCCTCGACAAATCAGAATCATTCTCTAGTGTAGAAGCCCGAACCAGAAAATTATGGGAGGAAGAACAATCTTTTGAAGCTTCTCTCAACAAAAAAAACCAAGACGCAAATAAAGAGTTCGTCTTTTATGATGGGCCTCCTTTTGCTACAGGGCTCCCCCATTACGGGCATTTATTAGCAGGAACAATTAAAGATATTATCCCTCGTTATTGGAGCATGAAGGGTTACCATGTAGAAAGACGCTTTGGCTGGGATTGTCATGGGCTGCCCATTGAAAGCTTAATTCAAAACGAACTCAAACTAAGTGGCGTGGCCGAAATCAAAGAATACGGCGTAGGCAACTTCAACGAAGTATGCCGTTCTTCTGTATTGCGATACACTGAAGAATGGGAAAAAACTGTTCGGAAAATGGGGCGTTGGGTTGACTTTAAAAACGATTACAAAACCATGGATCTCAATTTTATGGAATCTGTCTGGTGGGTTTTTAAAGAATGCTTTAAAAAAGGATTAATTTATCAAGGGCACCGCATTCAACCCTATAGTCCTTCTCTAGCTACACCTCTTTCAAACTTCGAAACCAATCAAGGCTACAAAGACAGACAAGATCCTTCTCTCACTATTACCTTTCCCCTAATAAATGATGACGCCTCATTACTAGTTTGGACAACAACCCCTTGGACACTCCCCAGTAATTTAGCCATTGCTATGGGACCTGAAATTGAATACGCCAAAATAGAATCCGACGGAAAAAAATATTGGTTAGCCCAATCACGGGTCGCTACTTATTTTGGAGAAGAAACACCTATTCTCGAAACCAAACTAGGAAGGGATTTCGCAGGGACAAAATATGAGCCTATTTTCAATTATGCTCCTATTCAATCGGATAAGCAATATACAATTCTCATGGCCGACTTTGTTTCGACGGAAGATGGAACAGGCACTGTCCATATTGCTCCCTCTTTTGGAGAAGAAGATTTTGCTTTAGGAGCTGAAAATGAACTAGGTTTATTTGATCCCCTAGATGAACAAGGCTTATTTACTGAATTGATTCCGGAATGGAAGGGCGTGGGTGCCAAAGAGGCTGACAAGTCTATCATCCGAAAACTTAAAGAGAAACAACGTGTCTTTAAACAAGAAACAATTGTACACAGTTACCCCCATTGTTATCGAACCGATGTCCCCTTACTCTACCGTGCAATTAAAACATGGTTTTTGAGTCTTGAAAAAGAAATAACCTCTCCCGAAGGAATCACCAAAACCCTTAAACAATGGATGATTGACTGCAACCAACAAATCAACTGGGTGCCCCATCATATTAAGGACGGGCGATTTGGCAAATGGCTCGAAGGAGCACGAGACTGGAATTTAGCTCGCAATCGGTTTTGGGGAACACCTATCCCTATATGGCAAGCAGAAGATGGAACCAATCTTTGCGTAGGTAGTGTAGAAGAATTAGAAAAATTAACGGGACAAAAAGTAACCGACTTACACAAGCACTTAGTAGATGAATTAACTATCAAAACATCTGATGGTGTCACTTTTGATCCCCAGGGAAAAGAATACAAACGCACCACCGAAGTTTTAGACTGCTGGTTTGAATTAGGCTCCATGCCTTATGCACAAAACCATTATCCTTTTGATAACAAAGAAAAACTAGAAGCAGGGTTCCCCGCTCATTTTATTGCAGAGGGTTTAGATCAAACTCGGGGTTGGTTTTACACCCTTACCGTTTTAGGCGCCGCTCTTTTTCAAAAGCCGGCCTTTAAAAATGTAATCATCAACGGAATTATCTTAGCCGAAGACGGACAGAAAATGTCTAAACGATTAAAAAATTATCCTAACCCAAATGACCTCATTGATAAAACCTCAGCCGATGCTATTCGTTTGTTTATGATTAATTCTGCCGCAGTAAAAGCAGGAGATCTTAAGTTTAGCGAAGAAGGGGTTAAGGAAATGACACGTTCTGTTCTTCTCCCTCTTTGGAATGCTTTGAGCCTTTTTGTGACTTATGCCAACGCCGATTCTGGTAAAGGACAACTCACTTGGAAACCAGGGGATAACCTTGTTTCTGAGAATGAGCTCGATCAATGGATTTTGTCTGATCTTCAAGTTTTATTGCAAAAAGTTCAAACAGAAATGGATCAATACCGTTTATTTAATGTGGTTCCTGCGGTCGTCGCTTTTATTGATGATTTAACAAATTGGTACATTCGTCGATCCCGAAGACGCTTTTGGAAGTCTGAGAATGACCAAGATAAAAATATGGCCTATGCTACTTTGTATCATGTTCTCGTAGAGTTCTCAAAAGTTTTAGCCCCTTTTCTCCCCTTTATGGCAGAAGAGATCTATCAAATATTGAAAAAAGAAACCGATGACAAAGCCCCTCAATCCGTACACCTTTGCGACTTTCCTGTTCCCAACCCCGACTTTGTAAACCCCACCCTAGTTCGAAAAATGGAACTCGCCCGTGAAGCTGTTAATTTGGGGCGCACTATGCGTGCCCAACACAAAATCAAAAATAGGCAACCCCTTGCCTCCCAACAAATTGTCGTCCGTAATCAAGAGGACAAAATTGGCCTTGAGTTTCTCATCCCCCTTATCAAAGATGAAATGAACGTGAAAAACGTCACTATTTCTATGGATGAAACCAAGCTTGTCACCTTTGCCGCTAAAGCGAATTTCAAAACTTTGGGACGAAAAATGGGTAAATTGATGAAGGTTGTCGCTCAAAAAATTGGAGAGTTTAGCCATGATGAAGTGAAACAGCTAATACAAGGAAAGTCCATTGAATTAGAAGAAGGAACCATTAACAGCGAAGACATCATTATCCAACGAAATGTTCAAGAGGGAATGGTGGTTGAAACCTCCTCCTTAATGACCTC
>CAZLBO010000325.1:0-3314 GCA_964557725.1 uncultured Bifidobacteriales bacterium
TGTGACTCTTCTGAATAGCGATAAGTTCCTGACAACCTTTATTAGCTAAATCCAATAAAACATTAAGAGTTTCACGACTATAAGTAGCTTCTTCTCCCGTTCCTTGAATCTCTACAAATTCGCCCTTCTCATTCATCACCACATTCATATCTACTTCCGCAACAGAATCTTCTTCATAGTTCAAATCTAAAATAGGGATTCCTTTGAGAACTCCTACGGAAGTGGCAGCCAACCAACTTTTTAAAATGGGTCTGTCCTTATCCTTTTTTTCCACATTTTTTAAAGCCATAGCTAAAGCCATAAAGCCACCCACAACAGAAGTGGTTCGAGTGCCGCCGTCGGCTTCAATTACATCACAATCAATGGTAACCATTCTTTCGCCTAAAGCTTCTAAATCGCAAACACCACGCAATGAACGCCCGATTAACCGTTGAATTTCCTGTGTACGTCCAGAAACAGAGTTTCTTTCACGACGAACACGAGAGTTTGTACTACGAGGCAACAAACTGTATTCCGCTGTGACCCACCCCTTCTTTTTTTCCTTTAACCAACGAGGGACTTTTTCTTCTACTGTCGCATTACAAAGTACTCTTGTCTTTCCCACTTCAATAAAAATAGAAGCCTCTGCATTAGAGACAAAATTGGGGGTGATTTTAATATCTCTCAATACATCCAGTGCTCTTCCGCCTATTCTTTCCATGTCTTTTCCTCTTCCTTTTTCTTCTTTATTTTTCGTTTAAATTTATCCGCTAATTTTAGTAAACTTTCCTTCAGGATAGGCACCATAAAAATGATAATCCGTAGAAAGTTCCTGTAAATGCTCCAATGCCCTTTTGATTTTTGCGTCCTTGGGGTTTCCCATAAAATCTAAGTAGAAAATATACTCAAATGTTTTAGATGGCAGAGGACGAGATTCAATCTTAACAAGATTAATATCCCTCAGTGCAAAAACCCCTAACATTTTAAACAGCACTCCACTCTCTTCTCTTGCAGCAACAACCGAAAGAGAGCATTTCATATTCTTCCCCAAAGGAGCTTTTACCGTACTTTTAGAAATCCCTAAAAAACGTGTGTAGTTATTACTCTGATTCTCTACATTCTTCTTCAATATCTTTAACCCATATTCTGACGCCGCTAAACGACTGGCAATAGCCGCCACCTTTGGTTCAGGGTTTTCCGCAACGGACTTTGCTGCTCCTGCGGTATCGTAAAAGGGAATGGGTTTCAGTTTTTTGTGTTCCCTAAAAAGCTGACTACATTGAGACAGGGCTTGAGGGTGAGAGCGCACCTCTCGAATCACATCCAATTTTGTAGAGGGATGACACATCAACACATGCTCTACCCTTAGTTTAATTTCTCCTACTATATTCAATTTATACTTTTGTAATAAATCATAATTCTGATGAATACAACCTGCCAGAGAGTTTTCAATGGGAATCACTCCCTTTTGTACCTTGTTCGATTTAACCGCCTTAAAAACATCTTCAAAATATTCATAAAAGACAATCTGACTCGACTTTCCGTACAGGGCTTGAGCTGCTGCTTCGCTGTACGCTCCTTTTTCTCCTTGGATGCCTATTTTCATTTTAAACCATTGGGGTTAAAGTTTGTCTGTAAGGATAGAAAAATAGGAGAAGGTTGTAAGGAGTTGGGTTTGCTTCCCAGCACACCAGACAACTTAAAGAACGCGTGCCTTTTAAACAGAAACAAACTATTATTACCCCTAATCCTTTAAAGATGTGGAAAAATGAATCAGAAATTTCAAAATGGACAACGATGGATCAGCCAAGCAGAACCTGATTTAGGCTTAGGCATTATCATAGAAAGTAGCCATCGCAATGTGAGTATTCTCTTTCCCTCCGCAGAAGAATCCCGAACTTATCGAATTGAAAATGCTCCCCTTCAACGGGTTGAATTTAAAGTGGGAGAAAGCATTCAGGACAAAGAAGGCACTCCCTTAATCGTAGATGCTGTGACAGAAGAGGGAAGACTCCTTATTTACCATTGTGGCGAACGCAAAGTATCCGAAGTAGAAATTACAGATTTAACCGCTTCTTCTAACTTAGATGAAAGGCTTTTTTCTGGGGAAATCGGCCATGTTAAAGATTACCGCCTCCGAGTAGAAACCTTACATAAAAAATATGAACTTGAAAGCAAAGTGGCCTATGGCTTATCTGGTAGTCGGGTTGACTTACTAGAACATCAGATATACATCGCACACACAGCCTCCCAGCAAAACAGAGTACGCCTTTTATTAGCCGATGAAGTGGGCTTGGGAAAGACCATTGAAGCGGGGACTATTTTTCACAACCTGCAATTAAGAGGCCTCGTTCAACGTACCCTTATACTTGCTCCCAAAGCCTTGATTTATCAATGGTTGGCAGAACTCTATCGTCGATTTAATGAGATGTTTACCGTTATTGATACCGATGTATTAAAACAAGAACAATCGGTGGAAGAAATTGAGACCTTTCTCAACAGTGCGCAAAACTTTATTGTACCTATTGAATACATCACGGAATATAAACATCTAGGAAAGGCCTTGTGTAATAACAAATGGCATCTTGTCATTATTGATGAAGCCCATCATATTAAATGGAATCCTAAAACACCTTCTCTTCAATTTCAATTAGTTAAAATGCTAGCGGGTAAAGCTCCTCATATTCTCTTATTGACTGCCACTCCTATGCAATTAGGAGAAGAGAGTCACTTTGGACGGCTTCATTTACTCGATCCCGTTCGGTTTTCTCACTACAGCAATTACTTGAAAGAAGTAAAAGAGTATCAATTAATTGTTCCGTTATTAAATGATTTGGCCGAAGGAAAAGTCCCAAAAAATAGCCTTGCTCAATTTGAAAAATACTTTCCACAAGATGAATCTCTCCATAAACTATTAGCCGAGGCTGTACAAACTAAAGCCAATATCCCTGCCCTAATGGAAGCTCTCATTGATAGGCATGGAACAGGCCGTTTAGTTTATCGAAACCGTCGCAATGTACTCAAGGGCTTTCCCAAAAGAATGTTGAAACCTGTTTACCTTACTTGGGAAAAAACTCAAGAGCCTGTTTATCAAAGCCTTCTCAAACGTTTGGTGACTAATTTAAAGGGACTTCATTTTGACCCCCTCAATTGGACACCTGCTAGTATCGAAAAGACCGAGGCCGAGGATTTAAAAAAACTCAAGTCCTTTTGGACAAAAGACCCAAGGCTCACTTGGCTTAAACAGTTTTTACAAAAACTCCCCAAAGAAGAAAAAGTACTACTACTCTGTAACTCTAAAGCCAAAGTTTTACTTTTACAAGAAATCTTACCTT
>CAZLBO010000326.1:0-3302 GCA_964557725.1 uncultured Bifidobacteriales bacterium
ATGCTGAAAACCCTTCCAAATATCGACACGGTTCCCAATACATTTAACAAGGTTGCTGATTTCAATTTGTGAGAGTCCCCTAAAAAAAGAATCTTGCTCTTTAGTGCCCGCATCATATAAGAGTCTCCATTCTGTTTCCCCGGTCTTTTTTTTTGTGAATTCAATTCCATGATTTTTCCCCAATTCAATGTTTTTAAGGGTCGTATCCCAAGCTTCGTCTAGCTTTTTAAGCATATAATCTAAATGACCATCACAATATATTGAGATTTTAGAATAACCGGACTTCTCCGCGATATCATCAATGGAATCAATCAAATTATCTGCCACCAGATCATTTTCTAAATCCTTAAAGGAAACGCTATCATTGCAAAATAAACGCCCTCTATTAAAATGATGGTACATTTTTTGATAGACATAGAATTCCAATAGATGTGGGTCAAGGTTTTTATCTTCAGGATTGGCCTTAAGGTAGGTAATTATGCTTTTGGGGAGACTCAAACCAAGATCATCCGTGAATTTGAGTGCTGACGGTGGTTTATTAGCCTCATAGTGGTTTTTCAGCATTTGAATGAGTGCCATGATGGAGTTGTCTTTTTTATAAAATTCAAAATTGACAGAAAGTAAAATGGGCCGAAGGTAAAGGGCAAGAAGACGGGAAGACTGTTTGTAAAATTTCCATTTAGCAGCTTTTTTATCAAAAGATCGCCCTTCTATGAATTGGGCAAGGACAGAAAACTGCTCTTTGGGTAAAATCTCATAAGCTTCCTTCCTCAATTTTTCTACGCTTATGGTATTGTTGTCCAATTGGTTAGGAAACCATTTTAAAAATTGGGCAAGTTTTGGCAATTCAATACCGAATTGTGAACCATGCTGCAGAAAGGCCATGTCTGCTGAAGACTTTCCAGACTCTATAAGGGCACGCACGTGATAGATGAAAGTGATGATCATATTATCCAAAAATTGCTGATAACGGTGATATACGAAGCAAAGCAAATGTATCAGGCGATTTATCTTATTTAAGCGCCTTAGTCGGGCTGGAGCATACTGTTCCGTTAAATCTGCGTAGTATCTTATGGCATTGTTTGAAAAATTTAATTTCGGGATGTATGACTGACAAAAGGGGTATAATTCAGAAAGAAGTCTAGCCTTTTCAACCTCAAGCCTGAGGGCGCTGAATTGAAAATCTTTTTGGTCTGCACGCATAATATTAAGCTGAGTTAAACCATCCTCATGGTGAATTAAGGACAACAGTTTCTTTTGAAGGTTTTTTGGAAATGACCTTGTTAAATCATTCAGTCTATTTTTTTCTAAACGCAAAACCTTCGTGAATATGTCTTGTAGGGTTCTGTAGGAAGGGATAGTGATTTTTCGGCCTTCAAGATAAATCAACAACTCCCGGAAGGAACTTTGGGTCTTGGGGTGTGTTTTAACAAGTTCCCACAAATGAGTTTCAGTTTGGGGGCGATGATAGTCAGACCACCCCCTATAATTAAAAAGTTTGAGGATATCTCCTTTCTGTTTTTGCTTGTGATTTCTTGACACTTGGCTCTTAAAGTTATCCAGCTTCGCATGAAGGTGTGTTTTTAAAATAAATAAAGCATCACTTTTTACGTCAACAAAACTAAATGTGTAAAATTGCTGTCTAGCCTTAAAATATCCAATCTGTAAAATGAAATACAACCTGGTATTTATATTTTTATACTTTTTTAGAGTATCGAGTTCCTTCATATTTAGATCAAAATAATACTTCTTTTCTTCTTTAGTAAATTGAGGGACCTGATATAAATCGGAAATTTCAGCGTCTGAAAGGAGGTGAATGCGTTTTGTATCTGTCGACATGGAGTTAATAAAAGGGTCCTTTTCTTTACTGAAAAATAATCGAAGCAGATTTAACGGTTTCATTGGATTTTAAATATAAATAAACACTGGAAATATTTCAAGGGAAACCTTAGAGTGAATTAAAAGAGTTTTTTTACTTATTCTGTAATTTATGAGAAAAATAATGAAAATTGGCTACGCGCGCGTTTCGACTTTAGAACAAAATTTGGATTTACAAGTAGACGCCTTACAAAGAGAAGGGTGTAAAAAAATCATTTCCGATAAAATCAGTGGTTCTGTTGCTGAAAGAGATGGGCTTCTTAAGCTCAAGGAGGATCTTCGTGAAGGAGATACCCTCGTCGTATGGCGTCTTGATCGCCTAGGACGCTCCTTAAAGGATTTAATTAGGTGGGTCGAGTGGTTCGAGGAAAAGGGTATTATCTTTAAAAGCCTTCAGGAGTCTATTGATACTGCTACATCTACAGGAAAATTAATTTTTCATATTTTTGGTGCTTTGTCAGAATTTGAAAGAAACCTAATATGCGAAAGAAGCCGCGCTGGTGTCGAAGCTGCCCGTTCAAGAGGTCGTCAAGGCGGGAGACCACTAAAGCTTAAGGCAGAAAAGCGACAGCTTTCTGTGGATTTGTATAAAGCACAAAAGCACTCTATAAAGCAAATTTGTGAAATGGTCGGGATATCTAAACCAACACTTTACAAATATGTGGCAAGAAGTAAGGCACTTCACTTAAAAGTTATCGCCTCATGAAGAGCGGATGGGTTTCATGAGGCGATAACTATTTTGAACTCTGCAACCTTGAGGCCTATGCATGACTTGGACCTTTGTAACGTGGATATCCTGATGCTATTCTCCCATAGAAAATAGAAAATAGAAAATAGAAAAAAGGTAATTGAGTAATGAAAGTTCAGAACGTTATAGAGTGTTTAATAGAGATGGGAAATTTTGGCTTAGGGTGGGGGAAGGCGGAGACGTTCATGGATAAAGTCGCTGAAGAACTGGAAGAAGTCCGAGAAGCTGTTCTGGAGAACAATCCTGAACATTTGAAGGAAGAACTAGGTGACCTGATTCTGACGGCAATAGACTTGTCTCGCTATTTAGGTCATGACCCGTCAGAAGCTTTGGAAATCTCTTTTCTAAAGCTAAACGCCCGCTTCGTCCATTTTAAACGGATTATTAAAGAAAATGGCCTGGATCATAAACTTATGTCTTCTGAAGACAGATTTGACGTCTGGAAACAAGCCAGAAGGATTGTTGCAGAGGAGAAGGCGGGATCTGAGAGAGAGTCAACTAAATAAGACCGGTTTGGGTTACGCTTATACTTAAAAACCTTTTGAGCTAAGAATACAAAAGGGTTTAAGGAAGATTTCAAATTCAGATTGTGCACTTTTGGGGGTTCTGCAACAAGACCCCTATGATGGTCTATCATTTCTTGGCGCCTTTTATGCCCGAGCGTCCCCAGGCTTGT
>CAZLBO010000327.1:0-3301 GCA_964557725.1 uncultured Bifidobacteriales bacterium
TACACTAGTGTGGCGACCAAGAAGTTTTATCATGTAAGAACTGCCTTTTAACCCGTCATTCCCGCATCGTCGGGAATCCACAACATGAAAAGATTAATCTGTCGTTACACTAGGGATTGAGATATGTTGTCTTTAATAGAGAAACATTAGTGAATTAATTAAAAAGGAAAATAATGAAAATAATGATTTGTATTAAATGGATGTTTAGTTTATTGGTTTTTGTGGTAAACTCTTACTCTCAATACACTCATCCTGGCTGTGCTGGGCCTGTACAAGGTGATTTTAAAGAAGTAAAACTGGTTCAACGATCGGGTAATGAAGGAGTAAGAGATGCTACCTTGTGGGAACCTGTACAATTTGATTTTGAACCTGTCTATAATACTGCAGGGGATAGTATTACCTTTGTGAATTTATACTTTATTGAACGCAGAGAACAGAATGGCCTTCGAAATGGGGTGAATGGCTTAACAGAGAGAGTGGGTTATCTCAAAAAATACAATGCAGAAACAAAACAAGTTGAAGTGATAGGAAAACTTAAAGTTCACTCTCCTATAGATGGTGATTCAGATCATGGAATAAAGGGACTTGCTCTGCATCCTGATTTTAAAAATAACAAGCAGATATTTATTCAATACTCTGCCTTTGACCCAACTAATAACGGGGCTCGAAGTGGAAATACTAATATTGAAATGCGTGTTTCTCGGTTTATTCTTAATAGTTCAGGTAAACTAGCCCTGAATTCTGAAAAAGTATTGCTTGTGTCACATAGTGGAAAACATAATTGGATTCATCATGGCGGTGCCATGGATTTTGATTCAGAGGGTAACTTATATATTACTATGGGTAACTCTAGTCCTGATCATAATAAGAATTCAAGTGGTTCACATGTTAGTAATGATAGCCTTTGGAGTGCTCAAATTGGAGCAGGGAATACCGCTAGCTTTAACGGAAGTATTTTGAAAATACACCCTGATAACTCTGCATTAGGGTATTCTATTCCTGCAGATAACTTTGGGGAATATTGGTCTAAACAATTTGATATCCAAGGAAAATCAGCTTTAGCAGCCGAATATTTAGATGTAAACAAAGTATTACCAGAAATTTTTTCAAAGGGGCATCGCAGTAATTATTCCATTACGACACACCCTACTAAAAATTGGGTTACATGGGGGGATGTTAATCCTGGTAGTAATGATGATGAATGGAATATTGTGAATCACCCTGTATTTGCAGGGTATCCTTATTTTTATGGCAACCAGAAGCGTACAGCAGGACACAACCTTGACCCTCTTGTTCCTCGAAACACATCTTCTATTCATTCAGGTGTTGTGGATTTACCTCCTGCAATGGCAGGTACTATTTCGGGTACGGGGCGTGTAAACATGACGGGGCCTATATATGTATATGATACGCGTTTTAAATCAGCTGTGAGGTTTCCTCCTCATTTTAATGATCAATGGTTTACTTTTGATTGGTCTACGGGGCAGATTTTTACACATAAATTAGATTTGGATAATTCAACAAATCCAGTTGTATCTTCAAACGAAATTAGTAATTCATTATTTAGAAACATAACACGTACTAACCCTTTAGAGGCAGACTTTGGGCCAGATGGAGCTTTTTATATGATCAATTACGCAGGTCCTGGTAATGGGGGGTCTACCAATAGAACAGAGATTATTAAGATTGAATATACAGGTAGTTGCCAACCTGTTTTAAATGTTACAGAGCATGCTTTATTAAAAGGTCTTCAAATTATATTTAATACAAATTCAATCACTGTGCAAGAAAAAGAAATGCATACTTTAAACTTTTATGGACTGAATGGAACGAAACTTTATCATGTACAAAATAAGGGTCAGATAGAGTATTACTTTGAAAAAATTAAAAATAAACTGAAGCTAAGTACAGGATTGTACTTTGTAGAAGTGGTTGTTGGTCAGAAAAAGGTTCGTTTTAAAGTTCCAATGTATTAATGAGCATTTTAAAATAATAATCGTCAAATAACCCCAGAACCCCAGGGGAATATGATTTTTTGAAAAAGGAATTGTATTCCCCCTTGGATTTATTAAATTCGCAGAATAGCGAAGCCATAAGGGATGGGGGGCGGTTGTGAAAAGAGTGCTGTTTGGGATAAGTTTTTTCTTAGGGTTATTTCTGCAAGGTTGCGGAGTCCCTGTAGAAGTTTCGGAAGGTGAAGGAAGTGGTGGAGTTGAAATTGTAACTCCACAATCTAAGGCTCAAGTAAAAAAAGACTCGATTTTTGAAATAAAATGGAGAAATATCCAGGGGACGAAAGCTCTTGAACTTAAAATAGAGCTGTATAAAGGAGACCGTTTAACGAGTATCCTAAGTTTTCGAGTGAATGCTGAGGGAACTTACCGTTGGACTCCACCCTCTCACCTTGAGAAGGGGAGTGATTATCGACTTAAGTTTGTTAGTCTATCTGATAGCGCTCTCTATAATTACAGTGCATTTTTTTCGATTACTTCACGTTATGAGGGGACCTATACTTTATTGAGTCCACAAAAAGGCGATATTTTAAAAAATGGTGAAAGCGTTCTCATAAACTGGACAGCTGTAGGGACTTTAGGGGCATACACAAAAATAGAATTATACCGTGATTCACTCCAAGTGGGAACCCTTACCTCATCTGCATTGAGTTCCTCTTATACTTGGAATATTGGCTCTTTGCTGCCGAGTTCTACTCATTATCAAATTCGAATATCAAGTGCAGCAGATAATAGTTTATATGCAGTTTCACAAAAATTTGTAATTCAAGGCTTAGAGCCAGATAGTTATGAAAAGGATGATACGAGAAATACGGCACGTTCAATTACACTGGGAAAAATACAAAACCGTTCTTTACATTCAGGGGATGTAGATTGGATAAAATTAAAGGTAAGTGCAGGAAGGTTTTACATGATTCTTGATTCGGGAATCAATGTATTGAAGAAGGTCTATCGAGGGAATGAAAGTAGTATTTTAAAGAGTTTCTATTCTTCAAACAAATCAAATGTATGGAAGGCAACGACATCAGGGTTTTATTTTCTTAAGATCGAACGAAGCAACGCTTATGGTCGTTATACAATCATAGTTAAAGAAGTTGAAGATGTACATATTTCGAGCCCTGACTCTAGTACTGTATGGAGTTCATCAGTACCAAAGCTTGTTGTTTGGAATGATAGTATGAAGCTATTAGGAGGGTGGGTAAGATTGAAATTGTATCAAGATACAACATTTATCACAGATATATCTAATTCAACAACCCTGAATTCGTATCATTAATGCATACCCCCTT
>CAZLBO010000328.1:0-1355 GCA_964557725.1 uncultured Bifidobacteriales bacterium
AGACAAGATGGGGCTGATTTCTAAAAGCTCATTGAGAAGAGTTTCCCAGTTTTGAGGAAGTTCTTCTAATGAAGCACAATCTTTGAGTGAAAGGTGTAAAGGCGGCTCCCCTTTACTGTTAGGGGTTGTTAAGCTTTTTTCCTGTGTTTCGCTGGAATCGTCTTTATTCTCAACCTGCTGTGGAGCAGAAACGATAGGGGGTAAAGCTGGTTCGAGTGACTCTGTTTTTTTTGAGGTGACTTCTTCTAAGTCAGGCTTTTTTTTTAAGATCTTCAGTAGAGTTTGTTTGGATATTTTTTAATAGCTGAGAGAGTTGCACGACCTTGTCTAAGCTTGCCATTCGGGAAAGCCCTAATTCGATAGTTAAACGAGGGTTGGCAGCTAGTTTTATTTGCTGTAACATATCGGACACCATCTTACTATAGCGAATGATATCACCATCAGCTAAAGGTGTTGCTTTTTCTTTAAGGTGGGCGTGATGTTTTTCGCTAAGGCCTAGTGCATTAAAGGAAAGTTGTTTGGAAAATAAAAGGTTTCTTAAATATTTACCAAAGCCAGAAAGAAACTCGTTAACTTCTATACCCTGGTTGTAGAATTGATCGATAATGGTGAAACAAATAGAAATGTCGTGTTCAATGACAGCACTGAGGAGGTCATCAAACATTTTTTCAGAAGGAATCCCAAGAACTTCTCTCGTAAGGGCTTCGGACATTTTTTGTCCAGAAAAAGAGTAGACTTGATCGAATAAGCTTAATGCGTCACGCATACTTCCATCTGCTCGTTCAGAGAGGATATCTAAGGATTGCTGATCACAGGAAATTTTTTCTTTTTCGCAAATAAGCTCTAAGCGTCCTTTGATTTTTGCTTCTGAAATTCTTTTAAAGTCAAAGCGTTGAACACGAGAGAGAATCGTTTGAGGAATCTTTCGAATTTCAGTTGTTGCAAAAATAAAGATAACATTGGGAGGGGGCTCTTCTAAGGTTTTCAATAAAGCGTTAAAGGCTTCTTTGGTAAGCATGTGAACTTCATCAATAATGTATATTTTGAATTTCCCATTCATAGGAGCGTATTTGACTTGTTCTCTTAGCTCTCGAATGTCATCCACTCCTCTGTTGGAGGCACCATCAATTTCTAGGACATCCATGGAGGAGCCGTTGGTGATGCCAATGCAATTCTCGCATTTTTCACAGGGGGTCATGGTAGGGCCTTCTACGCAGTTGAGGGCCTTGGTAAGGATTCTTGCAGTCGTCGTTTTTCCTACGCCTCGGGTACCTGTAAACAAGTAACCATGGCTGATTTTGTCATTACTGATCGCATTTTTTAAGGTTTGGGCAATATGCTCTTGGCCGACTAAG
>CAZLBO010000328.1:1365-3296 GCA_964557725.1 uncultured Bifidobacteriales bacterium
AAGTCGGAGAATTGAACGGGGCGCCATTTTCTGGCGAGAACAACATAGGACATGGGTTATTTATTCTTTTTCAAATAGGTTAAAGTGACTTCGTTGCCTTTTTTATTATAACTTACCTTATCAAAGGCGTATTGGGCAATCATAATACCTCTTCCATTTCGGTTGAGAATTCCTTCTTCCTTTGGGTTGGGAAGGGTGCTTCGGTCAAAACCCTCTCCTTCATCAGTCACGGTATAAATAACTTTTCCGTCAGAAGGAGTTAAGAGTGCTTTAAGAGTAACAACTCGGTCTTTATAGGGCATTTTTTTTGCACGCATCTTTGCCAATTCAAAGAATTGGAGGTTTTTTAAGGCTTCATTTTTTTCATCAAAGGAAATTCCCAAATTTCCGTGTTCAATGGCATTGTTTACAATCTCGTTGAGTCCCATTACAATTTGATGCTTCTTTTTTTCATCAGAAGGGAGTGTATTGTATACAAGGCTCTTTACGACATGAACAACAATTGAAAAGTCATTGGGAATGACTAAAGTACGTTCTTCTGAATGAATAGAAAATGGGTTGTAATCTGGGTAATCTGATTGTAGCCTGTCTAATTGAAAAATAAGTTGATTCATTTTGGCTGAATAATTTAAACAAGCGTATGCTCCCCAAGCAAGAATCTTTTTTGTTTGTTTAGAGTCTTCTTTCTCTTGAATCGCAATAAAGGGAATTTTAGGCTGATGTTTTTTGACTTCCTCAATAAAATCAGATAGATTGTTAAGAGTACTTGTGTAAAATATTAAAGAAAAGAAAGATGATTTAGAAAGAATTTTATGAGCGTCTTTTTCCGTATGACATGCGGAAAATTGCCATTGGTTTTTCCCTACAAATTCATTTAAGAACTGGTCAGTTTTCCCCTCTGGTGTTAAAACCAGAACATTTTTGGCTATCATTCTTTAAATCCTAATCTTCTTAAAAACAGTGCTATTAAACACTTTCTTGGTAATTATAGTAAAAAAAGGGAGAAACAAAAACTTCTTAAGACTTCTCTTTTGCCTTCTTTAATTGACCTAGAATTAGCTTATAGAGCTTTTCTGGGTTTGCCCCTGTTTTTTTTAGATCTGTGGGGAGAATAATGATAGGAAGGCTTCCTCTTACGAGTTTACGATTAGGTCTTAAATAATTTTTGTGCTTATATTGGACCAATAATTTGATGCCAATTTCTTTGTCTTTTAAGGATTGTAGGGGTAAAATCCAAGCATTTAAAAACTTCTTTCCGTTTTGTTCCCACTCGGATACTTTTCGCTCACGATAGGTCGTAAACTTTGTATTGTAGCGACCGCGAGATTGAAAGATAGCTGATAAAAAGATAGTTGAATTGTTTAATGTTTCATCATGACTAAATCCTAACTTACTTAAAGTCCAATTATTAGTGGTTTTTTCCTTCTCGGCTAAGTAATCCAGTAACTCTTTGTGGTTCTCATGGTAGCTTTTGGTAATATTATCAAGCTCATAGGAATTAGTTAAGATGGATGAAGACGATTTTTTTTTTGGTTCACTCCACTGGGTATTTGGAAAAAACGAACAAGAAAGACAAAATATGCTCATTAAGAAACCAATTAAAAATTTTTGTTTGGGTAAATGCAAAATTTCTCCTTTTTCCAATCCTAAAATTTATATTACCTAATGAGGTAAAATCTGCTTTTTATGACTGGAATCAAAGGATTCTATTATTAAATTTAAAAAAAAAGAATTTTAAGAGAAAATATGCCGATATTAAAACTTTCTAATACTGTACAGTGCTCTCCAGAAGAGCTATTTGAGGGCTTAACTGCTCGTCTACCTATTATTTCCATTGAGGCTGAAGACCCATATCTTCGGTTTTATGCGCCTCATTTAGCACAAGGAAAGGGAGCTGAGGTTCATTTTGATCTGATTTGTGGACTCTACCG
>CAZLBO010000329.1:0-3295 GCA_964557725.1 uncultured Bifidobacteriales bacterium
GACAAGTGGGGAGGACGGGCTGGTGGAGTCCGATTCATTTAAGGGTTCTTCTGGTTCTATTTCCACATTTAATGGGCCAAAATCAATCTTAGCGTCTGGGTGTTCTTCCTTAAATTGATCTACATCCGAATAAACATCACATATATCTGTTAATCGAGACTGCTCAAGAACTGGCTGAATTTCTTGACTTGCTCCAACCAAGGTCAAAGTTCCCCCTGCAGATTTTAAATTGCGAAACCATCGGGTAAGCACTCCACTTTGGGCCTCTTTCATTTCTTTTAGTTCAGAAATATCGAGGATTACATTGTCCTTTTGATTCTTAATACAGTCAGACAAAAGAGTATCCACGCTCTTTCCAAATAAAAGAGGGGATTTAATTTTAGGTAACTGAAAGAAAAAGTAAGGCAGCATACTCCACACCATCAAAACGTCTTCCTATTGTCTCACACATTAGGTTTTATTTCAATAATGATGAAGCTTTGAGGACAAAAAAAAAGCCCGAAACCAAAGTTTCAGGCTAATTAAGACGGAAAGGAAATATTATTTCGCTTTAGCCATCTTTCTCAATACGGCGCTAATTCCGTTTTTATTCACTTCTCTAATCCCTGCGCTTGAAACTAATAGGCTAACCCATCTATTTTCTTCTGCTACCCAAAATCTTTTTTTGTGCAAATTAGGTTTTTGAAATTTGATCATATGATTCATAGCATGGGATACTTGCATCCCTTTTAGGCTTCTTTTTCCAGTAACTTCACATAGACGGCTCATCGTCTTCCTCCAAAATTTAGTGGGGCGAAATATAGTATAGCTCCCTCTATTTCCAAAAGAAAGCAGAGGTTTTTTCATTTTAATTTGACAATAGGGCTAAAATCGCCTTAAGAGCTGTTTTTTTATCCCGCTGAAACTTCTTTTTTGCCAAAAATTCAAGCTCTACAAGAAAGTCCACCCTTTTAAGCCTTTCTAAAGTAATGAGCACCCCTTGCTCCCTCTTGAGGATTTCCCCTTCTAATTCAAAATATTCGACAAAACCCGAACGTTCAAAAAACAAAATAGGCACCCCTAACCGAAAGCACTCCCCTACCAGCCCATAACCCAACTTCCCCAAAACCACTTGGCAACTTGCTGTTAAATCGGCGTATTTTAGCTCTGAATCTTTTTCTATTAAATGATAATTTCCTGGCGCATTTTCTAAGGGATACAATCCTAAAAACTCCCAGTCCTCATAATCATCCAAACGCTCCCATTTAATATGAGGCAACCCAAAATTCCCCAGATAAATCAAGCACCATTTTTTGTTTTTATCCAATCCATATTTCTGTGCAAGTGAGGCTCTCTGACTCGTTCCTTCCCGAGAGACTATTCCCACTTCTTCTTCCTTAAGCCATTGAAACGATTTTACTCCTGGATACAATAAAAGATGCCCATCTGCTTGCTGATAATCCTTTTTCATTTGTTCTAAACAAGGCAAAAATAAAGGATAGTTATTTATAAAGGGTTCATATATATCGACCCAGTTGAAGTTGCTGATTCCATAAACCCTGAGTCCCACTTTTTTTGCAATAGGAAAAGCTAAAGGGGGGATATCTGCAAAAACTTGATCGACCCCTTCTTCCGTTAAAGATTGACTGTACTTTTGAATCAGTTCTTTGCGTTGTGCATTAATCTCTTCATATCTTTTTAATGTTTCTTCAATTTCAACAGAGACAGAGTCTTTTTGTAAGCACCCACAATCTATAGTACAAGAAACCACTTTAAAAGGTCGAGTAATTTCTTCTTGCAAAAACCCTAATGGTAAAGAGGTATAAATAACTACAGCCCAATTTTTAGGCAAAGCATTAATCACGACAGTAGAACGAACCCCGTGCCCAAAACCGTGACTGGTGATGAAGTAAGCGAGGGTTTTCATCGACTTTGACAAGCCCCTTTTAGGCGTCTCTTAATTCTTTAGGAATAGGAAAGTGAATATCTTCTTTGATCAACACACTTTCTTCTGTTTCTGAATCAGGAAATTGTTTTTCAATCCAACGAATCACTCCTTGCACCAAGTTTTCAGGAGCAGAGGCGCCTGAGGAAATCCCCACACTCTTAACCCCCTCAAACCAATTTAATTTTAAGTTAAGTGGCCCATCGACTAAATAAGAAGGCTTCCCTTCTTCTTCCCCCATTTCTCTTAAACGGTTTGAGTTTGAGCTATTTGCAGAACCTACCACTAATAAAATATCGACTTGGGGAATCAGTTCTCTAATAGCCAATTGCCGATTAGTAGTCGCATAACATAAGTCTCCTTTTTCTGGCCCCTTGATATGAGGAAATTTTTCCTTTAAGGCTTCAATCACATGGCGAGTTTCATCTACAGATAAAGTGGTTTGTGTAGTATAGGCTATTTCTTCATCGGGTGCAGCTTCTAAAATCATGACATCTTCTACCGACCCCACCAACTGCACCTTGCCCTCATCTAATTGCCCCATAGTGCCTTCTACTTCCGGATGCCCTTTATGCCCAATAAGCATGACTCTGGTTTGATTACCATCGTGATGCTTTACCGCTGAATGAACCTTTTTAACCAAGGGACAAGTGGCATCAATAGAGATCAACTTTCTTTCCCCTGCTTCTTCTACCACCGATACAGGTACCCCATGAGCAGAAAAAACCACGACGGCATCTTTAGGAGCTTCATTGAGTTTTTCAATGAAAATAGCCCCTTTTTTCCGTAAATCAGCCACTACTGTTTTATTGTGAACAATTTCATGACGCACATAAATAGGAACTCCATATTTCTGTAAGGCTTTTTCGACTATACTTATGGCACGTTCTACCCCTGCACAAAACCCTCTAGGACTCGCCAACAAAATCTTCAACTTTAAACTCCTTTTCTTTGCCTTAAAGATAACTTTCTTTTAAGAGTTTCTCATACCGAAGCATAAAAGGACCAAAAACTTCTTTTGAGTAAAAGGCTTGACTCAAGCCTGAAATATGACAACTAAAGCTATCACATTTCTTTGACAAATCAATAGTATCGATGTACAATATGTAAGACAATGTTTGTATCGATGGAGAAAATGATGGAAGCTGTAAAAGTAAGTTCAAAATTTCAAATTGTAATTCCCAAATCTGTTCGAACCAGTATGGGACTCAAAGTTGGCGAAACTTTGCAAGTAGTACCTTATGGAAGCCGTATTGAGCTTGTTCCACTACAGCCTATAAAAAAAACAAAAGGCTTTTTAAAAGGAATGGACACAACATTTGACAGAGAAAAAGACCGTCAATGAATATTGTTGATACTTCTGGTTGGTTA
>CAZLBO010000330.1:0-3279 GCA_964557725.1 uncultured Bifidobacteriales bacterium
ATTCATATTGGATGAGTATAAAAAGTTTGTCTCCAAATAAATGAGTCGATTTTGAAAGGGGAAGCTTTCTTGTAATAGAAGTAAAGTTTTTTTGTGCTTTTTCATAAGGCTGGCTCCCTAGTAAGGCGAGTGCTTGATATTCTAATTCAGGAAGTGAATGCTTGCGGACATCTTCTACTACAATGGTTCGGTTAGAGAGTCGCTTGTCTAAATCTAATTGACGCTTAATTAAAGAGGCTATATTAGTGGCAGAGTAATTTACCACTGTTTGTCCAACTACAGAATTACAAGAAATACCTATCCAAATATCAGGTAAGCTTTGGCTTTTTATCTCCCCTTCATTAAAAAAAGGATCTGTGCTATTTTGTGCTTGAATGCTCCCCCAAATAAAGCCAAGAAGGGCAATACACATTAGGGTTTTGTTTTTTATGTTCATGTTAACTTTCCTCAATCTTTTTTATTGATTATAAAATAGGAGGGACTATAGAGTCTAGTGTTTGTTTTGAAGCTTGAGAAAGGCATGAGAGTACTTTAATTGCTCAAAAGTGGCGAAATTAACTGTTTCCGTAGGCTTAGAACTATATTATATTAACTCTGAAATTGTTAAAGGTTACTATGAAACTACTGAAAACGTCTTTATTTGCTCTTTTTTTATTGTTATCGACCTCTTTTGCGGGAGATAGGAAGGTTAAACATTCGGGTTTTATTGCTCCGGGAACCAAGTTTACTTTTTTAAATGAACAATTTGGTTGGATGGGAGGCGGTAAGGTCGCTTATTTGTATAATTCCTTCCTTGCCGTGGGAGTGGGAGGTTATAGTTTACTGAATGAAACCGCTAGCTCAAATCCCTCAGGATATGATGTTGAATTTTATTATGGTGGCCTGACCTTGGATTATATTATTCGGCCTTTTGAGTTGGTTCATGGTGGTTTTAGTTTGTTGGCTGGTATGGGTTCTTTCGATTTATCTAAAGGCACAAAGGATAAAGATGATGTTTATATCGTAGAACCCGAATGGTTTTTTGAGGGAAATATTACCAAATTCTTACAAGTTGATATGGGGATAGGTTATCGAATGGTTTTCGGATCTTCAAGGTATATTGGTGGCCGAATTTTTGATGCTTCTAATATAATGGCAAGTATCCAGTTTAAATTTGGTCACTTCAGAATAGATTATTAAGAGCGTATACTGGTTTTCTTAAGACAGAAGTAACTGATTAAGTAGGTTGCTAACTATATTGAAAATGTCAAGTAGAAGGGCTAAATGAAAATAATTAAAACGATACTTCCTGCTAATTCTGTATTGAATGCCTTAAACAAAGAGTACGATTACATTGATAGCTTTCAAGGTGTTTGTGATGACTTTGGAAGCAGTATAACTTCAAGTGATATTGGAAAGGCGTTTTTTACTAGTGGGCCTGAATGGGTTGGGAAATTATTTGCATTAAGAAACAAAATTGTATCCATATTTGGGTTAAAAACTTCAGGTAATATTAATGATAGAAAGAAGCAACTTGAAAACTTTAAATGTGAACCAAGAGAACAACTTGGCTTATTTAAAGTATTTGCTAAAACTGAAAACGAAGTTATTTTAGGTGAAGATGATAAGCATTTGAACTTTAGGATTTCCTTATTTAAGGAACAGTGTACAGATAAAAAGAAAATGATAACTATATCAACTACAGTAGAATTCCATAATTGGTTTGGACGATTATATTTTTTACCTGTTAGACCTTTTCATAAATTAATAGTCCCAACAATGTTGAAAGGAATAATTAAAGAATTAGAAAAGAAGAGATTGTAGTTTTCCAATTCTCTACATAGATAGCATGCCAATACCCCGAGCCATTAAAATGGCAAATAAGGGAATAAGGGCAATTAATAATAACTCTAATCGAAGAATATTTTTAAGAGAAGAAGGGTATTTGAATGTTGCCGTTTCAGGTGATTTTTTGGCTAACCGACTATTTTTGAGAATTACCCAAGTGGGCCAAAGTGAAAGAAGCCCTATGACAACGAATAACCCCATTTTAACGAAAAAGCACCAATTGTTGAAATAATAAAGGGAAGGCTTGCCTACAACGAAGATTTTAAAGATACCAGTACCAATAACGACCAAGGTGGCTATTCCATAGATGGTATCAATGGTTCTTAAACGCAAGGCATCTTTGCGGTTAAGTTCGTTTTTTGTCCAAAGATGCTCGGTTACTAAGGCCGCAAAAAGAACGAGAAAACTGAAGTAATGAAAATAGGTGATTAAAATTTCAGGCATAACAAATCATTCATTAAAAATGCTAATAGTAGTCAATTATGGGGGGCATAAGAAGAATAAGAATTGTTTTTTGAAGACTATGCTTTCCTAAATATGGTAAGAAAAACCTAAAAAGAGAAAGGGAAAAGGCCAGTTTAATTCTGCAGATTTGAGTTCTCCAGAAGAATAATCCCTTGCAAAGTAATTGGGGTTATTAAAGGAGTTCCACACCTCAATGTATGTATTAAAGGGTTTGTTTAGGAATTGAGAGGTTTTAGTTAGTTTAATGTCTAATCGACTATAAGGTGCTAAATGGCCACTATTTCTTGCCCCCACAGTAATGGCCGATTGATCCGTTGAATCTTGTAAGGTGCCAGAATAGGGGGTATAGAGGTGGCTGGCTGAGTAGCGGTAGGTAAAGCTCAATGAAAAGTTGTTAGGGATTTGGTAATGGTTACTCATTAAAAAGTTCCAAGGACGGTAATAGCGGTATTCATAGGAGGGTTGCCCTACTCCGTCTTGTCGGGTAGAACGGGAATAGGTAAAAGAAAGAGTTTGACCCCACCGTGCAGTTGGCTGTGTCATGATAGTCCATTCTGCACCATAGGCAAGGCCAGTCCCTGTATTCTGATAGTGTAACTGGCTCTCTCCAAAGGCTTGATAAGCTAATTGTTGAAGGGAGTCAGGAGAATTGCTGAGTTGTTTGTTTTCGATTAATATTCTTAAAGCATTTATTTGATCGGGAGACAGGTTGGCGTTGGGGTTGGCGATCAATAAGGTCTTTTCATCCAATTTTTGATTAGGAACAAGTTGGGGAGTGACTAAATCATAATAACGCTTGGTATAATTATCCCATTTGAATTTTATTTTAGAGGATGGATTAAATTCCCATCCGAGTGAAGTATTGAAAGATTTTTCAGATTTAAGTAAGGGGTTACTTGCTGTATAGTAAAAAGGGAAGTTGTTTTGTGAGTAGGTTCCTAAAGTAGAGAAAAAGGTATGGTTATCATTGTATCTATATTGACTTTG
>CAZLBO010000331.1:0-3275 GCA_964557725.1 uncultured Bifidobacteriales bacterium
CCGCTAATCTGCAAATGGGAATTTCAGGGTTTTCCCTCACAAACTCCTCATCAAATTCTCTTTGTAAAAAACGTTTTTCTACCGAATGATACCAGTGAACAACAAATGTCTTAGAAGTTAACAAAGGATACTTTTTTTCATTCTGTTGCTTTCTAAACCAATGGGAAGAAACTTCGGGGCCAAGAGGATAAAAATACTCAGAAGGCAATACTTCCATATCCTCTGAAGATTGATTTTCTGTGACCCTTTGTAATAAATGAGTTCCTAAACGAAACCGTTTTAAACGCTCCTCATTTGTCATTTTTTCTATCAATCCACAAGCCTTTTCTATCCAAGGGCTTTCTGAAACGGATCCTAATACTGCATTATTAACACAGGGATGATAAAACCGTTCTACTTTGCGAAACCATTGATACCCGCCAGAAGTCTTTGCGGCAACTTCCCTTAAACCTAAACGCAACCCTGCGGCCCCCCAACGCAAAGGGTTTTTTGATTGAAATAAATCAGAAGGCAAAGCCAAAGGCTCTAAACCACAAAACCCTTTGTACTCTCGCAACGGTTTTAAGTCCTGACAAGTTATCGTGTCTCCGTCTAAATACACTCCGCCCCACTTCCAAAGAGCAGCCAAACGCATCATATTGGCAATAGCGGCAGGGGCTGTCAATTGATCATAGAGTTCATCACAATGCTTACGGGCTAAAGGCAACTCTCTAAACCACTTTTTTTCCATGGGAATAAACTCAGGGCAATGTGGTCCAAGAGTTTTTTCAATAGAGTTTAAATCGCCCTCAAGCCCCTTATAAAAAAGCCATATTTTATCGGGTTTGCAATGTTCTGCCGCCGATCGAATAGCCAACCGACAAGCCCAAGGGAGAGTGCTTCCTACCCATATAAAAATCAAATGATTGGGAATCCTATTTGTCATTTCTTTCTCGCTTCTGATTAAAAAGAGGTTGATGTTCCTTTTTCACTATGCTGTTCCAACAAGCTTTCGTAAATCTTATTTTCTCTCTTAAAACAGTTTTCCCATGTAAACTTCTGGGCATAATCCCTTGCTTTTTTAGATAGCCCATCTGTTTTACTTATTAAACTCAGTATACCTTCAACTAAAAGATCTGCCTCGCCTAAAGGCACAGTAACCCCTGCTTGAGAGTTTTGAATATGTTCTTGCGCTGCCCCTGTATTTGCTCCTACAAGAATTTGCCCTGAGGCCATCGATTCTAAAATAGAGAGCCCAAATGTTTCATGACCACTCAATGCTAAACCCAATTCACAAGAGGCATACCAACTTGCCATTTCATCTCGACTCTTTATAAAGCCAAGGTAATGAATATGCTTATAATCCTTTACTGCTTCTTTTACCCTTTCTAAACTAGGCCCTGTCCCTGCAAAAACCAACGCAGGCTCTACGGATAAACGCTGACAAAGAAGGGGATAAGCCTCTAATAATGTTTTCAAGCCTTTTTCTTGGCAGAAGCGATGGGGAAAGAAGATGGTTAGTCTCTCTTTATGACCCGCTTTTATTTTTTCTACTTTTTCTAAATCTTTTTGAGAAGGATGAAATAATTTTGTATCCACACCTAAAGGAGCATCAAAAATAGGCTTTAATCCATTTTCCTGCATTCTCTTTCCTATGTAAGGACTTGAAACCAAAAACCCAGAAAAATAACGAAACATCCAACGGGCATAACCCCAAGCAACCTTTTCACTTAAATCCTCTAGCCCTTTTCCCCATTTTTCAAAATAACGCCCTACATATGTTACAGGAAAGTCCGCATGCCAAAAGGCAATTAACTTTGGCTTTTTCTCTAATGATTTTATCGCACGTTTAACCAACAAAGGCAAAAGATAAGGAGAGCCAACTTCAATTACATCAGGGTTGTACTTCTCGAAAATTCTTTTAAGTGGCTTCGATTGGTAAAGAAAGCGATACTCCCAGTTTCCCATTATTTTAGGTACAGCAATATGTTCAATGATTGTACTTGTATTAAGGATCTCTGTATAGCTTCTACTGTCTTGCATCACAAAAATATAACGATGGGAGTGAGCCTTAAAATACTCCAACTTTTGCAAATGGTAGCGCCTGACCCCTCCACCAGAAGGACTCCAGAAGTTATTACAGTCGATAATTGTTAAAATCTTTTCCATCCTTACTTCCCTGTCATTCCAGCTTGTCTGGAATCCTTTATTCAACATAAAACCAGAGCAATGAACATCGATTCTGGTCAAGCCAGAATGACGGTGACCTTCTTCTGTCATTCCAGGTTATTCAGCAACACTTTGTGTGCTTCATCGGTCGGCTATCTAGCCTCGCGAGGTCTGAGTTTTTTTTCTTACTAGAACTCATTTTAAATCAGTTGTAAAATATAGGCATTAATCCTTTAAAGAGGGCGTGAATCACCTTCATCACCTAAAAAGCAACAATCTCCTTGGATATATCGTTATTTCTTGATATAATGATATTTATGTTAGAAGCACCTGAAATCAATCACTTAGTAAGCCTTTTTAAGATTCTCAGTGATGAAACACGTTTACGAATTCTCTCTTTATTAAAGGATAATGAACTCTCCGTAGGAGAGCTCCAAAAAATTCTTACTGTAGGACAATCTACTCTTTCTTCTCAACTCGGTATTTTAAGAGAACAGAAAGTCGTCCTCACTCGAAAAGAAGGGCAAAGAGTTTATTACAGTCTTTCTCCTCATTTAGAAGCCGGCAACTTAGCTATTGTCCATCAATCCTTGGATCAAGTTATTCAATCTTCTTGGTGGAATCAGGATCGAGCCAAACTTAAACAAGTACTCAAAGAACGATCGGAATCCTCTCAATTATTTTTTGATTCTTTTAAGGATCAAGATGTCCCCTCTCCTGGACAATCTTGGGAAACTTTTTTGCAAGGCCTTCTTTATTTGTTACCTGAAAAACGTGTGATTGATATGGGTTGCGGAACAGGTAAACTTAGTTTTATGCTTTACCAATCAGGTAAACAAGTCATTGGCATCGACAACAGTGAAGAACGAATTAAAACCGCAAAGAAAAGGTTTTTACTCTCTAAACAAGACCCAGGGTTTCAGAGTCTTAAATCCGGCAGTATCGAGTTTGTGCAAGCAGACATTGAAAAAACAAAATTAGCTTCTCAATCATGTGATCTTGTTTTATTATCTCAATCCTTACATCATGTAGCCAATCCCCTCCATGTTATTCAAGAAGCCTCACGCTTACTTGCTTCAGGAGGAAAGATTTTAATTCTCGATCTTCTCGCACATCAGCAAGAGTGG
>CAZLBO010000332.1:0-3270 GCA_964557725.1 uncultured Bifidobacteriales bacterium
TTTTTTTTTGTTTGGGCTTTCCCCATCTCTTCGGGCAAGCCCCCATGTTTTGAAGAGAGGGCTTGCTTTGAAGGAGACGGGGGCTGACTCGTTTTAAATGGGGGGGGGCTTTGGAATGTTGAACATTTCTTTTGATTGCTACCTTCCCTGTTCATATGCATTCATCATTTGGTTTTTTACTACAGGGTACCTTACAAAAACCCTTAAAAGTATTTCAGCGGTTGGGTTAATTGGAGAGCGACTAGACTCCCAGCCTTGTAGTGTTCTTGTATTAACTCGTAAAGCTTCGGCCAGTTCTTTTTGAGACATATGAAGCTTTTTTCTAAGTTCTTTAAACTCTTGTGCAGATTTTTCAATGTTAATATGCCTTAATTTCATTTGTTCGTATGTTTCAAAAGAAACTTTTCTTTTTTTAGTGCTAGGGTCTATTGTTGTCACCCGAAACTTTGTCTTTCCACTTTTAAAGTTTTCCAACTCATCACTAAGGCTAACGGATCGATTAGTAGTCTCTTTTTGTTTCATAATTTTAATTCCTTAATAAAGCGGCTATATTCTTTTTTTACTGAAGGACTCAAACTCTATAAATTCCATTTATAGAGTATACGTAAATTACGTATAATATCAAGTGTAACCCTATTTTAATACAAATAAAAGGATTCCAGACGAGCTGGAATGACTGGGGTAATACACCATCTTCGGGGTTATTCAGAATTACTGTTGGGATGGCGATACACTGTCATTCTGGCTTGACCAGAATCGTTGTTCGTTTGCTGTCATTAATGTTTGTCGGAATGCTGGTACTGTGGGCTTGCGCAGCCCACGCCTGCGCCCCTTTTTCGCCGGCACCAAAAAGGGGGAAAAGTGCCTCTCTCGGCTCTTCAAAAAGTGGGGACAACTCAGGGATGGAGTGTGGTTTGAATTGAGAATGGAGGGTTATTTTGAGGAGGTTCTTTTTTTTATTTTGGCTTTCCCCATCCCTTCAGACAAGCCCCCACTTTTTGAAGAGAGGGCTTACTTGTAAAGAAACGGGGGGGGATTTTGGCTTTTTACGCTCTTGACAAGCACCCTTTTTTAGGGTATATCTTCCTATTATGCAGGCAATCGTGAAAACACCCCATATTAACTTAAATATTAAAGGGAAGCTATCTACTTTTATTCTCAACGCCCTTAAAAAAGAGTATGGAAAAAAGCTTATTCTTAGAGAGGAAGAAGAAGAAACTCTTGACTACTTCAACTCCCCACTGGCTAAATCTTTAGAAAAAATAAAAACGCCTAGTGAATGTCTTAAAACATACAGGACTAACCATTCACTTACCCAAGAACAGCTAGGAAAAAAACTAAATATTTCTAAAAACTATGTTTCCGATTGGGAGCGAGGACGTAGAAGTATCAGCAAAGATAAAGCAAAAATGCTAAGTAAACTATTTCATATTTCTACTGACAACTTCATTTAAATGAGACAGTGTACTCCCCCCCCTTTTTTTTGAAGGGAAAGAGGGTAATTATTTAGTGATTGTACTGTGGATTTTTAGATGACCTGATATAGATTAAGGATACCCATGATCTTAAGTAGTGGGCTCTTTTTTCAAAAGGAAACCTTGATGAAAACAAATATTTGCCCTTCCACTCTCATTTTGACCCTTTGTGGACTCCTTTCTTTTGGGTTTAATGCCGAAGTAGAAAGCCTTCCTATCAATGATAACCTTCAGTTGTCCTATGAAAATAATGAGGACAATGGGTTCCTTTTAAATAAGGAGTTACAAAAAGAAATAGAGCAAGCCACTTCTCTCCCCAATAAAAAACAAGCGGTTACCTCGCAAGCCTTTTACACTCAAACGATTGATGGAAAAAAGTTAACTATTCATAGTTCAGGCTTAGTGGCCAGTATTGAAGTCTCGCAAAGTGAATTCGACAAATGGAATGGAGGAAAGTCCGGATTTAACAAAGGTACAGATAGGAACCTGATGTCCAATTTGTTTTACAAGTTTTTTAAGGATGATTTTGACTTTATCTTTTTTGTAAATAACAACGACAAGATTCCCAAAGACATCAGTTATTACGGACAGTTAATGCATATTCAAAATACCATTAAAGGACTTGGGTTACCTATTTTTGATAATTCATCCAAGGTTGGTTCTTCAGGAAGGCTACAATCTGTCATCCACCTTCCCTATTTAAAAGCCATGCAAAATGGCCCAACTTTGCATGAAATTGCACACAATTGGGCAAATTTTTTCAAAGATTTTGAAATGGCTTCTCCCAATCAAAATTATGCCGCTAGCCCGCATTGGGGATGGACGAGTATCCCTGGACAATTAGGAGGCTTCAAAAAAAGCACTCTGGTTGATTTGGGAGGAGGAAATTACCAAGCAAACAATGGAGCACCTAGGGCGAGAAGCTTTGGGGGCGTTGCCAATGGAGGCAATGGTTTAGCCTATGCAAATTGGGAGCTCTACTTGATGGGTATGGTTCCCAAAGATTCACTGGAAGATATCATCTATTCTGAAGATGTCGTTACAACCAGTGAATTAAATGGCCAAGGGAAGTTTAGTGGCACTAAAAAAACTTATACCGTCAATCAATTTATTGCAGACAAGGGGAATAGAATACCCGATTTTAAAAGTTCACAAAAGGAGTTTAAAATACTTTCTGTGGTTATCACCCCTGCCCCCCTTACCACTGCTCAATGGACAACTATTAACAGTATGGTTTCATGGGTGACTAAAAAAGAGGACGACGGTACTAATCTTTACAATTTTTGGGAGGCAACTAATGGTGTGGGGACTTTAATTGCTGGTGACTTACATCAATCATTAATTAATAGTACTTCTATTTCAAGTAAACTTTCCGATAGTCCTTTTAACTATCGCATTGAAGGCTCCTATTTAACTGTTAATTTTAATTCAAATATTAAAATTAAATCATACGGACTCTACAATAGTAAAGGTCAAGAAATAAGTAGCTCATTAGTTTATCAAAATAGCCAAAGTTTTAAGTTAAAAGTAAAACATGCGTCCAAGGGGGCTGTGCTTAGGGTTGAAACTCAAATGGGAAGGATGATTAAACCTTATTTATTACTTCTTCCCTAGTTTTTTTTGAAGGTAAATAAAAGGATTCCAGACGAGTTATACACCGTCATTCTGGGTTATTCAGCAACACTTTGTGTACTTCATCGGTCGGCGATTCTAGCCTCGCGAAGACCAGAATCGTTGTTCGTTTGCTGTCATTAATGTTGTTGGGATGCTGGTACTGTGGGCTTGCGCAGCCCAC
>CAZLBO010000333.1:0-3265 GCA_964557725.1 uncultured Bifidobacteriales bacterium
TAAAGAGCCATTGGCGGTATACCCATCCCAAATAAAATCAGCTGTAGGTATCTTCATTTCATTAGGAACACTTCCATACGATTCTCCATTTTTCTTAAGTACTAATTCTATCGTACCAGGATGATTACTTTTATATGCTAAGGATAAATAGCCATTAACCGTGCCAAGATATTCATTGGCATTTCCATGATAAGAAAATACAAATGAATTATTTAAATAAGTTAATTCAAAACCCTTACTCAAACTATTACCCTTTCTGGGTTTTACATAAACATTCACTTTATCAGATAAAGCAAAAACACTGTCAGGTATCATCAATTCTCCTCGCACTAAATCAGCCCGATTCTCTTGAACAATGTATGTCAATTTTTTCTGCCCTATCAAATCTTCTGATTCATAAAAATTTGCGTCATCATCCCAGTACAAATCAAAAGAGGCGGTATCTAGCCCTTTTACAACAAACTGTCTTTGGTAACTGGCTGCGACTAAAGGTGATATTTCAAATTCATAATTTCTTAACTCTGTTTCACTCGATTTTAATAAAGCAAAATTTGAAAACGTTTTGGTTAAGCCCACTACTTTGACATAATCCCAATCAGGTACTTCACCCGTTCCATTACAATCAGCTACAGTAACACCAACAGCTTCAGTATTACAAATACTTGTTTCTTGACCTACCTTAAAAAACAAATAAGCAATATTCTCTAATTCTTGTAAATGAGGTACATTGGCACTTACCCCTGTATTACTCGATTCATCTATTCCCTGAAGAGCGGTGTATTTTTCTGGAATTCTATAAATACGAATTAAACTCACATCATAACTGCCTAACTGTGCTTTGACCTCTTCTTTAGTCATTCTAATAGAGATTTGAGGCTTTTCTGTTTCAAGAAATTGGCTAGAAGGTAATACTTCAACCACAGGCCCTATATTTGATAATCCCAATTCTGTAGATAATCCAACTTCTTTTAGATTTGTTATTCTCACCGTCACAGGAGTATTTTTATTATACGCCGAAGAACTAAAAGCGACTTCAACATCTTTATAAAGTGATGTAACAACCTGATTCGAAATATTTGAATCACTTTTAAAGGGTGAACCAACCTCAACATCTAACTTTTTAAAATATGTGACCTTATCTTTTTCATAAAGCAGAAACAATGAAGTTGCCCCTTGTAATTTATTGACATCAAGGTACCCAAGAACTTTTTCATCGTTGGGTTGATTTAAATAGGATGAATATGTTCCCTTAAAGGCCTCTTTATACTGTTTATTTTTATCAATGTATATTAATGAATATTTTGACGGTTCTGATCCATTAACAGGAAGTTGCCCCTTAATGGTCACTAGTTCCTTTTTTCTATTCCAACCACTAAGAGGATTTTTCTTTATTTTAAGAGCGGCTGTTTTAAAGGCTTCCTTATCTTTTACAGGGTCAGGTAACCCCTCTCCTAAGTTTGCAACCAGAAGGTCTTGGTGAGGGCTTCCATCTATGTAAGAGATTTGAACATCACTAAAATTAAGACTATTTAATTTACTATTCACTCCATATACATTATTGGTGTCTTTAATAAACAAGTTATTTGTTTGGCTTTTTTGTGAAAAGCTTGCCGAAGGTAAGTATAAATCAGAAAACAAACTAAGCTCAACGGTCTGATTTATATAAGGAAAGGGTTTTTGCCCTTTTCCTCCTTGTTTTGACACCATATACCCATCAGCGTCTTCATCAATCCCATTGTCCTCGTCATTATCTATACCATCTTCTCCATCTTCTGCTATTTGCCCATCTCTATCTAAATCACGTTGAACAAGATTAGAATCTTTTAAAGTACTCCAAGTTGATATCCCGACAACTGATAATTTAAGTCCCTTGTTTATATCCGTTGTAATTAGGGATAGGTCGGCATTGGGGTCTCCCTCATTTTGCATAAGATTAACAGCTCCTGTTTCAAGAGCAACATAACTTCCGAAAGAAATTCCTCCTTGATTATCCAAAAGGGAATCATTTACATCCCTCGCAAAATTTTGAGGATCTAAATAGCTGTATACCTCTCCGTTCAAAGAGAATAAGGCTGTTTTCTTTGGAACACTATTTCTCTCTAATAACGCCTTTGAAGAGGTTCCATTTACGATTTCTTTTGCTTCTGCACTTAAAAAAGAGAGGTCGTTTGGGTCTTTATCAGATAGAAGATAATCCGTACCACTTATATTTGTTTTAAAGCGCTCATTCAATACCGTTGATAATTCATCCCCCCTCCCATAGCGAATCCCAGAGGCTACGGCATAGGTTTTTTTACAACTATTCTCATTCCAACCTTCCCAAGATTCACCGCAAGTTTCTTTTTCTCTTACTTGAATTGCTTTTACCTCGTTTAGACTGATAGGCCAGTCTATTTTCTTTTTTCTTATTGAAGTGGTATGAAAGGGTTTTAGGGATTTTACTGATACAGTGTAATATTCATAAATAACACCGTTGCTGGCCGAGGCACGTTTAAGAAAACCCTCTCCCCCTTTAATGGGTACACTTAAAGGTTGTTCTTTTGATGAGATTAGGAACTCAGTATTTGACAAAACAGCGTCTTTGTTAAAACAAAACTTATCTACTGGAACACTTTCTGTACTAAGTTTTGAACATTGGAAGTTCTTAATCGTTGCTACAAACTCTTGCGTATTACCAGTACCCTTGCTACCAGCAAAACTCAGTACCAACCGCTCTTTACTTGGCCCTACATAATTACCATCTTCACCTAAGAAACGAGTAACACTATTTTCACTTAAAAAATGAAGTGGATGATTTTGTCCCAGCGGATTAATGTTTATTTTATTTGAAAACGATTTTGGTCTTAATACAAATGAAAACTCATCAAAAGGTGTAACATACCCAAACAATTCAGAATCCCATCCCAAAGAGAGTTTCGCTTTACTATCATTTCCTACTTCTCCTTGACCATTCTTATTATCATAACTATCAACCATAAAATACCCATTTTTTCCTGTCAGTGTTTTGTTTCTAGGATCAAATCGCATAAATCGATTGGCAAAATTATTATACCCAAAAGGTGAATTCATATATTTATCCGGGGGCTGTATAGATAGAATAAATGTTATTTTTCCATAATAGTTTCTAGGACCAACAGCAATATCTTGCCCACCATCGGCAGGACAGTACTGATCATAAAAAATAAACTTATACCCATAATCAAATATATTGATATGTGGGTCATAACCGACCTCAGGTTTAATTTTTCCCGATTCTGTTACAGTG
>CAZLBO010000334.1:0-3260 GCA_964557725.1 uncultured Bifidobacteriales bacterium
AACAGTGGACAACCTGTCAAAAAAGCTACTCGTGCATTTTCACAAATCTTTCCCCAACCAGGGTGGGTCGAACATAATCCCGAAGAAATATGGCAAACAGTAAGAGATACGGTCTCCGAAGTTTGTTCCGACTTTTCTCAAAAATCGATCCGTGCCGTAGGAATTACCAATCAAAGAGAAACCACCGTCATCTGGAATAAGAAAACAGGAAAACCTGTTTACAATGCCATTGTCTGGCAATGCCGTAGAACCGAAGGGATTTGCAAAGAGCTACAAGCACATACAAAACTTTTCAAAAAAAAGACCGGACTCCCTTTGGACGCTTATTTTAGCGCCACCAAAATCAAATGGATTTTAAACAACATCAAGGTGGAAGAACTTTCCGATTTGTTATTTGGAACCATCGACACTTGGTTAATTTGGAAGCTTACAGGAGGCGCTGTACACGCAACCGATCACACCAACGCCTCTCGTACCCTTCTTTATAACATACATACAAAAAAATGGGATCCAGAACTCTGCCAACTTTTTAACATTCCCCTTTTTCTTTTACCTGTGGTTAAAAATTCATCCGATGATTATGGAAAAGTAAGTACACTAAAAGAATTAAAAGGTGTGCCTCTCCTTGGTGTTGCAGGAGACCAACAAGCGGCCCTCTTTGGGCAAACATGTTTCTCTTCTGGTGAGATCAAAAACACTTATGGCACAGGGTGTTTTATGATGATGAATACAGGTGATACTCCGATTACTTCTCATAAGGGATTGATCACCACCCTCGCTATTAACAAGATGGGGAGGCCTTGTTATGCCTTAGAGGGCTCTATTTTTATAGCAGGAGCGGCTATTCAATGGTTAAGAGATGAATTAGAAATTATTCAAACAGCCAAAGAAACAGAGGCCATGGCATTAGCCGTTAAAGATAACGGAGGCGTTTATTTAGTCCCTGCTTTTGTTGGGTTAGGTGCCCCCTATTGGAATATGCAAGCACGAGGAACCTTAACAGGTCTTACTCGGGGAACAAATAAAAACCATATTGTCCGAGCAGCCCTAGAGGCCATGGCTTATCAAAGTAATGACGTACTTAATATAATGGAAGAAGAATTAGGGAGCATTCCTAATACCCTTGCCGTGGATGGTGGCGCAACAGCCAATCCATTTTTAATGCAATTCCAAGCGGATATACTCAACAAAACTATTCAAATACCTGATGTCATTGAATCCACCTCACGGGGGGCCGCTTTTTTAGCAGGGCTTAAGGCAGGGATATGGAAAGGGTCAAAGGAACTCAAAACCCTAAGGAAAGTTCAAAAAGAATATAAACCAAGTATTACAGAAAAGGAACGGAAAGATTTATTAATAGGTTGGTCTAAGGCCATAAAAAAGACACTTGCTTAAGACAAATGAAACAGAAAGCCACCTATAATCCTTTATTTATTGCCCATCGAGGTGCAAAACGAGAAGCCCCTGAAAATACCCTTACCGCCTTTAAGCAAGCTTTAACTTATCCTGAAATTGTGGGAATTGAGTTAGATGTTCAATTATCGAAAGAAGAAGTTCCTGTCCTCTTTCACAACAAGACCTTGTGGAAACTTTTACATCAAAAGAAAAGGATCAATCAATACCCTCTTCATGAGTTACAAAAAATTGTTTTAACGTCTTTAAACAACTCCTATCAAGAGAGAATCCCCACTCTTAGAGAAATTCTAAAAAAGACCATCCACAAAACAAGCCTTTACATAGAAATCAAAACATCCTCCACCCATACCCTCACAAAAGACTCTCAGAAACTCACCGATAAAGTTATTGAACAGCTCTCACTTATCACAAAAGCAAAAAAGGCTCAGCCCTTTTTTATTCTCACCTTCGATCGTTCTGTCATTCAATACGCTCACGCCTTAAAACCGCAATGGAATTATGTACTAAATGTAACTGAACCTAAGTATTTAAGCCCTCAAGATTTAAAAATGTTACCCTACCTATATGGCATTTGTACAAACATCAATAAATTAACTCCTGCCTTTGCTAAAAAAATCAAGCAACAAAACAAAAAGTTAATTACCTATACAAGCAATACAAACAAGCAACTTCAACATGCACTTGAGTGCAAAACCGATATTATTCTCACAGATGACCCTGCTTGGCTTTTCCAATCAAAAACTTATCTAGACTTTAAATCAAAAAATAAAGGTCAAAAAAATGAATGACCCATTTAAAAAAGAAGCCTTTGATGTCCTAGTAATTGGAGGAGGAATTTACGGGGCTTGGATAGCTTATGATGCTCAATTGAGAGGGCTAAAGGTTGCTCTTGTTGAAAAAAATGATTGGGGTTCTGGCACATCTTCTTTATCCTCTAAGCTTATTCACGGAGGATTGCGTTATTTGGAGCAATATGAATTGGGATTGGTTAGAAAATCCCTAAAAGAACGACGGCTCTTATGGCAACTTGGCCCCCATCGTGTCAAACCTCTCACATTTGCTGTCCCCCATTATAATTGGTTTCGGGTAAAGCCTTTTAAAATGAAGTTAGGACTGATGTTATATGATTTTTTAGCAGGAAAAAATCAACCTGTAAAAAAGCACCACTACTATAACAAAAAAACTTTTATTCAGAACTTTCCCTTTCTCAATAAAAAAAACATAAAAGCGGGCTTTACTTATGGAGATTGCTTAACCGATGATTCCCGTTATGTACTTGAAATTGTAGCAGGAGCAAAACAAGCGGGTGCCGTTACCCTTAATTATACGGAAGTCACCAAAATTATTTTAAAAGAAAATAAAGCCATTGGCGTAGAGGTCTTAAACAAAAAAACCAAGGAGTCTTTTTCCCTCCAAGCTAAAATAACCATCAATGCTGCCGGTCCTTGGAATGAATCCATACTCCCCTCTCCTCCAACAAAAAAATATACTCGGTTAACGAAAGGGGTTCACTTAGTCATGCCTGCTCTCCCTTCTCCCCATGCTTTTCTTATTTTTGCAAAAACGGATGGCCGTGTCTTTTTTCTTATCCCTTGGTATAACCGTACCTTATTGGGTACGACAGATACACCCTATACTGGCCGACCAGAAGATGTATGTGTTGAAGCACAAGATGTTGACTACTTACTTTCAGAGGCCAACAAAGTTTTAGGAGATACACAATGGAAAAAAACAGATATCCAAGGGAGTTATGCAGGAGTCCGCTCCCTCGTCAATCACCAAGACTTATCCCCTTCCTCTGTCTCACGAGAATGGTCTTGGGAAGAGCCCCATCACAACTTGTT
>CAZLBO010000335.1:0-3253 GCA_964557725.1 uncultured Bifidobacteriales bacterium
ATGGGAATTGGGGAGCTTATGTCTTTCAATCGGGAACAATTATTCACACAGCAAACCCTGGCGTTGGTTTTTACATTGTAAAAGGGGGGATGCTATTGAGAAAAAGGCTAAAATCGGAAAATATGATCCTGAGACTTTCTGGCGAGAAAATAATACTCCTTTTACATTGAAGGTTATTTCTTATAATAAAAATCAAGTGAAGTTTACGCCTCCCTTGGAAAAAGATTATTATGCACGAATATATAGTATGGCAGGTCAAGAAGTAATAGGATTTACAGGGCGTGGAGATGGTCAACAAATCAAAACACTGAATATTGCTAATGGATATTATATTTTAAATTTAAAACAGGGTGAAGCTACTTATATGGGTAGAGTTGTTATTGGAAAATAATTAGATTCCCTTTTTTTAAATTTAGATAGGATCAAATGAAGTTCGTTTTTTTAGTTCTCATGTTATTCTCTGGGCAAAGAGCACTTGCTCAGACAATTGAAGCCGATGCTCAAGTAGAAACATCCATTGACGACTCCCTTAAAATAGATCAATTAATTCAGTTGGATAGGGGCGAGACATTACAGAAAGGGACAAATGGAAAGAAGTCTCTCAAAGAAAAAGAGCAACCCCAAGAAGAATCTACTTGTGGAGAGATTTATCAAGAATTAAAGAATTCAGATTGTGGGAAAACCGTTTTCAAATATCTAGGGGGTTCAAATATAAGAGTGGGTGGCTCTCTTAATATTTCAAGTTTAGAGATTATATCAAATGGTGGTTTAATGGCTGGGTTAGTTGGGCTTTGGTCTCCTGCTCCTTATTATTCATTATCATTAGCTCCTCGTTATTTTGGGCAGACGAGTATCGGGTATGATTTTGCATTGGATTATACGACGGCCTCCACAGTAGAGCAGAGCATTAAACGTGGAGAAGAGTCAAAACGGGTCAACTTACATACTTTGTCTGTTCTCAGCATGGCGGCGGTTACCCCCTCTCTTTTTTATGGAATAGGAGTGAGAGATAAAGACCCTAAAACTTATTTTAAGGTGGGTTTAGGGGTCGGGGTTGGTTGGTCTGGTATACGAGGGTTAGCGTATTTTACAGAAGAGAATTCGTTGGATAATATCGTATGCTATAATACTTCAAGCTCCTATTTAGAAGGGACATCAACCATCACGGACATCAAGCGGGATTGTGAATTAAAAAACTTTGAGGCTTCAAGTATAGGAGGCAGTGTGCGGTTGTTTTTAGACTGGAGGTGGAATTGGGTGTATGGTTCTTTTGAAGTGATATCCATTCGAGTAAGCTCTAGTCAATATGAGCTGAATCCCACAGAAGCTAAAGTAAAAGTAGCTTATATTGCTGATTTATAGCTTTCAAAAGTGTTTCTGGAGTTGAGGAAAGAGAGCACTTTATGGAAAGTAGTTGCAGTAAGAACCCCTACGATTTAATTTGAGGAAAAAGGAAGGTCATTATTAAACTCATCTGCATTATTTGGTTGTGTATTACTTTTGTCGGTTGTACAAGCTCACCCAAAAAAAAGATTGTTCGCAAGCACTTATCATCGAGTGTTCGATTGGTTTCGGGGACGGAAGAAGGGCAGCTGAAGTATTACACCCATGATTTTTTACAAAAAAGGTGGAAGCGTCTTTTTAATGATGAGGAAAGAAAGTCAAGGGAGTTTAAATCAGGGCGAAGAAGAGTGCCAAGGGGAGGTTCTCTTTTTTTTGCGATCGATAATAAGAAGCGTTCGCCTATTACCAAAATAAGTGTGGGAAAGGACTCCGCTCATCGACAAGAATGTTCGGGTATGGAGCTGTATAATAAAGCGGATTTTAATAAAGGAAAAAAAGGAAAGAATCTTCCTTGGAATCTTATTGATGTAAGTTCTGTCGTTCGATTAGTTGCGGCAGAGTATGGACAAGAAGAAAAAGGATTTTCGGCCCTCAATTCAACTGTAGCCATCAAGTGTGCAGTCAGAAGTCCTGTGGAGAGGGTGTTTTCTGTATGGACAGAAACAGCAGACGGTAAAGTGGTTGATGTTTATAAAGTTAAGGTTAAATAATGAGAACAAGTGGATCACAATTAAGCTTAAAAGCATTAAATGAATATATACATCGAGAAATCCCCATTACACGTCATATGGAGTTTAAGGCTTGTACTATTTCTAACACCCTAGTTGAGATAGAGGCGCCTTTAGATCCTAATATAAACCACCGTCACTCTGCCTTTGGGGGGAGTCTTTCCTCTTTGGGTATTTTATCAGGGTGGGTTTTGTTACTGAATTATTTACAAGATGAAAACATGAATTTTAATCTTGTGATACAGAATAGCCGTACAAAATACCTTAAACCTGCATTAGGCAAATGTACTGTTTGTTGTGAACTCGATTCTGAAAAGAGTCTGGATATCTTTCTTGCGACCTTAAAGAGAAGAGGGAAGGCCAGAATAAACCTTTTGGCTTCTATCTACTCTGATGGAATAGAAGTTGCCACTCACAAAGGTAGTTATGTTGCTTTGCGTGTCGATCAGCAATGACAGCTCTTAAAACAGTTCTTATTACAGGTGCGAGTGCAGGAATAGGACTTGAATTTGCTCGTATTTATGCTACACATCAATATCAGCTGGTGTTGGTGGCAAGGCGTTTAGAAACGTTATTAAAAATTAAGGGAGAGCTAGAAAGTCAATATGGAGTTTCTGTTCATGTCTTATCTAAAGACCTCTCTCTTGAGGGGGCTTGTGAAGAAGTATTTGAAGAGTGTAAAAGTCAAAATATTCACATTGATTCCCTCGTCAATAATGCAGGGTTTGGGGCTTCAGGGCTATTTATTGAATTAGAGAAAAGTAATCAGCTTAAAATGATTGATGTAAACATTAAAGCATTAACAAGTCTCACTTATTTGTTTCTTCCCGCAATGCAAGAACAAAAATCAGGAGAGATTTTAAATGTAGCCTCTACGGCTTCTTTTCTTCCTGGACCATATATGAGTGTCTATTATGCAAGCAAGGCTTATGTTCTTTCCTTTACAGAAGCTCTTGCAGGAGAAGTACAAGGCTCAGGTGTTCGAGTCGCCGCCTTATGCCCTGGAGCTACTGATACAGAATTTCAAAAGGCCGCAGGAATGGGTCGAAGTTGGATTTTTGAAAAAATAATGATGGATGCAGGAGTCGTTGCCCAAGCAGGTTTCGAGGGAATGAGGAGAGGAAAGAGAATTATCCTTCCGGGGTGGATTAATCAAGCAACCCCTTGGCTTGTTCGTGTTT
>CAZLBO010000336.1:0-3252 GCA_964557725.1 uncultured Bifidobacteriales bacterium
TCGTAGCTAGTATCAGCACCCATGGCAAAACTCTTTCTTCTGCACGTGACTTCTTTTATTTTCAAAAAAAGTTTTCGAAAATAAACTCGACACTCAACATAAGCCTTACCCTACCTCAAAAAAAGACAACCTCCTTTATTTTAACTCCCTCAGATATTCTGCCCAAAGCCCTACAAAAAAAATACCCACAAATCAAAAACTATACAGGCTATAACCCTAAAGCCCCCTCAGACAAGATAAGCCTTTCTCTATATGATAATAAAATGAACATTTCACTCTTATCTAATACAGGAGTTACCCAGTGGTCTTCAGAGGGTAACCTTCCCTTAGAGCTCCTTAAAAAGCCAAAACAACTCTCCCATTCATTTCAAAAAGATTGGAATCAATTACCAGCAACCAACAACCAACAAAAAATGTCTTTATTAAAAGCGGCCAAACCCATCGACACCTGCATTGGTGCCTCCACTCCCTGTTATGCAACAGGCGACACTCTTTTTGTCTATCGATGGGCAATTGCAGTAGAGGGAAGCACCACCCAATCCAAAATGGGAGGCACGGTAGCAGGAGGTTTAGCATTTGTAACAGAAATACTCAATAGAACAAACCTTCTATGGATACGAGACTTTAGTAGCAAAATGGTTCTCGTAGAAAAAGCCGATAGACTTATTTTTACTAAACCCAATAATGCTTACTTCCCTTCTCCTCCCTTCGCAAAGTCTAATGAGTTAATGAACAAGGTGAAAACCACTATGAATACCATTGTCGGAGAAGGTAATTGGGAGTATGGATTTATTTTTAGTGATGGATTAGCAGGAGGGCTAGGCGGAGGCCAACAAGGAATAGGCTCACCTAGTTATGCAGTATTTAACCATGAAGCTGGACACGAATGGGGCTCCCCTCACAACCTCACAACGGTCACGCAGAACTCCTGGTCAATTGGCGGAACAATTATGGGAAAAAGAAAGTTAACCATTCCCAATCGAGAAGGCATTTCTAGCGGTGATGTTTATAGTTCTCACAGTCTTGAACAAGGGGAAGTACTCCGCCGAAAAGCAAAATCCACTTCCTTCAGAAGAGGCTTTCAACAGATCCCTACAAACAATAATAGTCCTCAAGTCACTGTACCAGCAAGCGGTTTTACTATCCCTATCAATACTCCTTTTGTCTTAACAGGCAGTGCCACTGATGCAGATAATGATTTCCTCACCTATACATGGGAGCAAAGTGATACCACAACGGTAATTTTTAATCCAAAAAAAGACCCCTTCCCCAATACAGGTCCCTTATTTGTATCTATTTACCCCTCTACTTTGGGATACACAAGGTACTTTCCTAACCTCCCCGGTTTAGTCGCAAACAACTCTCAACCCACTTTAGAAAAGCTTCCCTTTGGCACTCGTGAAATTAACATGCGACTCGTGGTAAGAGACAACAATCCCAAAGGAGGGGCTGTCACTTGGAAAACCGTCAAATTTTCTACTGATGCAAATTCAGGCCCTTTTAAAGTACTTTCCCCTAATGTAGCAGGAAAAAAATTAACGGGAAATACCCCCATTACTATTACATGGGATGTTGCTTCCACTAATATTGCCCCTGTTAATTCTCAAAAGGTAAATTTGTTATTGAGTGTCGATGGCGGAAAAACGTTTCCCCATAAACTTGCTCAAGATATTGCAAATACAGGTTCCGCTACCATTAACCTTCTTAACATCCCTAGTGCACAAGCACGAATTATGGTCAAAGCAGCCAATAATATCTTTTTTGATATTAATGACGCCCCATTTGAAATAGTGAAAGGAGTTGGACCTATCGGTGTGAACGCCCTCTCTCTCGTTAAATCATTCAAAATTTCACTCCACTTTCAAACTCTAAAAGTACAAGCTTCTGGCCTTTCCCCTGCTCCTGTAAAAATAAGTTTGTCCGATTTTTCAGGAAAAATTCTCCTAAAAAAAAGTGCGACTTACCCCGGAGGTGATTGGAAGCACGAGTGGACCATCCCTGCAAAATTAGGAATGGGGCCTTTTTTACTTCATACCCAAATAGGTAAAGCCATACAAACTCAAAAAATCTCTTCTATTTATTAGTTAAATAATTAAAAACCCCAATAGCCTTAATATTCTCAAAAAACGCCTTTACCCCCCACTATTAAATACTAACTTGCCCCTTCTTTTTACAAACTGGAAACCATGAAAAGTATTATCCATAACTTTACGTCTAACTCTAAGAATGACATTTTATCTGGACTCACTGTGGCATTGGCTCTCGTGCCAGAAGCTGTCGCTTTTTCCTTTGTAGCGGGTATCGACCCTTTAGTTGGCTTATATGGTGCCTTTATGATGGGAATTGTCACTGCACTTTTAGGAGGCCGCCCAGGAATGATATCAGGTGCCACAGGAGCGATGGCTGTAGTGATGGTACACATGATTCAAAAAGGCAATGAAGTAGGGGGACAACTCGACATTCCCGTTGAAAACTTGGGGCTGCAATGGTTATTCATTACCCTGTTAATCGTTGGTTTTCTGCAAATTACCGCAGGAATTTTTAAGCTAGGTAAGTTTGTCCGGCTCATTCCCCACTCTGTTATGATGGGTTTTGTCAACGGGCTAGCCATTGTTATCTTCCTTTCTCAATTAGGTCTCTTTAAAAAAACAACCAACGGACAGACTCAGTGGTTACAAGGGGGTAACCTTTGGACCATGCTCGGTTTAGTGTCACTTACGATGCTTATTATGTTTGGTCTCCCTAAAATCACTAAAAAAATTCCTGCTGCTTTAGCCGCTATTATTGTGGTTGCCTGTATCACTATTTTTGGAGGGATTGAAGTCAGCACGGTCGGATCCTTTATTAGAGAAGGCGGTGGAAACGGCTTAGAAGGCTCCCTCCCCTCCTTTCAAAGTGGACTCTTTGACTTTTTTTCTACCCTACAGGGGCACTGGGATTTAATCATTTCCACGGCCTTTCTCTTAGCCGCTGTTGGTCTTATTGAATCCTTAATGACTCTCAACCTCATTGATGAAATGACAGAAACCAGAGGCAGTGGCAACAGAGAATGTGTCGCTCAAGGAGGTGCCAACATCCTCAATGGTTTATTTGGAGGAATGGGTGGCTGCGCCATGATTGGTCAATCTATTATTAATATCAATTCAGGGGGTCGAGGACGACTCTCTGGAGTTACAGCCGCTATTGCCCTCTTGATCTTTATCTTATTTGGAGCCCCTGTAATTGAGCAAATCCCCATCGCTGCATTAGTAG
>CAZLBO010000337.1:0-3237 GCA_964557725.1 uncultured Bifidobacteriales bacterium
TCCAGACAAGCTGGAATGACGGTTGCTATCATGCAAAATAGTGTGCTCTATCCCGTCATTCTGGCTTGCCCAGAATCTCTATTGTATGTTTTTAAAAAGTTTTCACAATATGTATAAAAGAGGATTCCAGACGAGCTGGAATGACGGTTGCTATCATGCAAAATAGTGAAACTTATTCACATCATAAAGAACAATTCTTGCTTTTTGTTTACCCTTAAGCCCCCTATGAAACTGCTTATACTCTCCCTTTAATCGAACCTCATTTCCTTTTTGATGCCATGGAGATAAATAAACAATATCCTCCTTTTCTAAAGGAAGGGCGCAAATCAATTGGATGCTTTCTAAAATATGCTGAATTTGTTGTTTCAAGGTTCCCACTCCTATCAATACTGTGAGACTCACCTTGAGCTTCGCTTTTTTTAGTTGGATAACGGATTCAGTCAAAACACTCAAATCTTCCTTTTTATGGATTTCTTTTCGGACTTCCAAACAAGCTGTTTCTAACCCAATTAAAACACGATTTAATCCAAGAGACTTTAACTCTCTCCAATCTTCTACACCTCTCAAGGGAGAATAATAAGGGTCAAAAAAACTAGAAACTCCACTCGGCTTAGTCCCTAACTCCTCTTGTAGTTGAATTAATACTCCACACATTCTTTTTTGCGAAAGCCCTAAAGCATTTCCCGATCCTAAAAAGTACCCTTTTCGAAATTCAAAATCTCTTCCAAAAAGTAAACGGATACGAGTCAAATGTTCTTTAAATTCTTTTTTCGAAAAAACCTTAAACGGTTTATCTCTATAAAAGTCACAAAAGGTACATGTTGCATTTGGGCAACCCAAAGCTGGGTAAACGACAACATCTCTATAACTATCAGGAGGCAAAAGAGGAATTTGCTCTGGGTATGTATTATGGAATTGTGCCTTCATTCCCCCTTGTTCTTTTTCGCACCATGCTCTCCCCTTCTCTAGCTTGGCAATTACCTCATTGAGACTTGTCGATAAACCATAAAACTGAAAATAATCTTTTGAAAGCGCTCTCTCCTTTAACTGCTCTAGCACATCCACCAACTTATCTGTTACCTGCAAGGAGTCCTTTTCCTCTTGATAATAAATTTCTGATTTTCTTTTAGTTAATAGACTTCCATCTAATGTACGGCGAATAACCTTATCTTTGATTCTGCAATAGACCCAGCGGCACTCCGAATCCATTTGTAAAAAAAGCTCATCCGCCCATTCCAAGGTTAAAAAACCTCGGGCAGTCCTTATCCTTAATGCACCTTTACCCATTTTGAAAACATACTCTTTATTCTGCAAAACAAAGAGATGTTGTCAATCTGACAAGTTAATTTTATGGGGGAAGCTAAACGGTGAAAAAAAATGGCAACCTACACCAAAGGGAGTGGCTACCATCTATTCAATCTCTTTTGACTCAAAAAAGAGGGATTTTATAAAATTCTACCCCTGCTTTTGTCTCTATTTTAGCAACATAGATTCCCTTTTGAAGAGATTTTGGCATGGCAGAAAAAAGATAATGAGCGGTGCCCTCTCCCGAAATACTCCAAACCTCTTGACCAGCTGTATTCTTTAACGAAAGTGTATGGAGGCCTTTTTCATTAATCGCAATACCTGTTGAGTTCACCTTAATCAATGACTGACGTCTTTCTCCAAAATCTTTTATTCCCACTGTAGGTCGACAAGCACCCACATAATCCACACGTGTTACCCCAGGATTGCGATCACTCCTATAAGCCTTTCCACCATAATTCATCACATATAATGCACCATCGGGGCCATACATGGCCTGTAAAACATTTCTCATTTCCAACCCTGAAAATAAGCCGTTATCAAGCCGAAGAGACTTCTCAATCGTCACTGTTGCTTCCTTTATTTTATGAACCCATAACAAGTTTTTGTCCCAATCAATGCTCAACCATGTATTTTTAAAATGAGGGGGAAACTTCTTTGAACTTGTCTTGTTGCTATATTCATAAAATGGCCCTGCAACAGCCACTTCCGCATAAGTCTGCCCCACTAAAGCAGGTTCCCATGCAGGTGGCAAATCAACTACCCCTGATTGAAGAGGTGAATTATTTTTGGGAAAAGCAGGATCTTGAAGGGCGCCCAAAACTTCTTTCTGACCAGCCGTCCGTTGAAAATTCTTTCCATGGAAATAAGGGTAACCTCCAAACACAGGGTGAGAAACAAGATTAAACTCATCAATAGCAGGGCCCCAATTCACTTCTCCCCATGCCAACCACCCTTTAGTGGGATGCACAGCGATAGAGTGATTACTACGATGACCTTTAGTATAAAGTTCGGGTAACACTTTATTAACATCTTTATAATCATCTACCCAATAATCATTACTGGATTCACTATCTGTCTCAAATTGATTCGCCCAATATACTCCAAAATTACCCTGAGGAATGCTGTACCCCTTTTCAGATGCATCGGGGTGTATTCTAAAGATACTTCCCCTTAAACTAGCTGTATTAGAAGGGCCCCATTCATCACTCGTAGTACTATCTGTCTGAGATAAGTGAGTAAATGGAGCTTGTTTTTGGTGATCCGTACTGTTATTTCCCACAGTCACCCATAGGTCCCCTTTTGCATCAAACTGCATAGGGCCTCCTGAATGAACCCCTTTAGTATTCATCTGAATTTCTATGAGTATTTTTTCCGAAGCTTTATTAAAAGTATTTGGCAAATCAATTAAGAACCGTGACAAACGCATTTTTCTTGGTTTAAGCCCTTTAGGCGAATACCACAAAAACATCTGTCTATTTTGTTTGAAATTAGGGTGAAGAGCAATACCCGTTAAACCGTTATCACCACCTGTTACGGGAATACTAGCCATGACAGTAACAGCATTCGTTTTTCCATCGTAAAACTTTAATTTACCCATTCTCTCTACAAAATAAATATTGACATAATCAACGCTTCCATCGCTCTTATAAATAGCATCTAAATCCATACGAACAGGTTCCGTTAAGGAGACATCCTTGCCCAAAGCCGTAACCACTGTGTCTGATTTATTAAATAGTTCCGTAAATTTAAAATCTGAACTCTGCAAGGGTGCCTGACAAGTGGGATCACTTCCCGTATACTCTAATTGAGCAAATAAAAATGTGGGCAACAAGCCACACAGTACAAAAAGTACCTTCGTAATATTTTTTACCTTTTTACTCATACAAACAATCCTTTTATCAAAAACTAGTCTAATTCTATTAAAGGTAG
>CAZLBO010000338.1:0-3223 GCA_964557725.1 uncultured Bifidobacteriales bacterium
CACAGATACAGTGATTAAAACCGACATGTTTGCCAGCTCTGATATTTCTAAAAAAGCTGAATATATTCGAAAACAGAACCCAAATGAATACACAACCAAGTGTTTAATGATGGGTTCAGGAATTACCGAGGGGTCTCATTTATATTTAGACAGAACCGACCCCCAATGGAAAGAAATACTGAGTTTATTGTTAAAAAATGTTTCAAAAGTTCAATTAAATAACTCTTGTGGTTGGATTTGTTTAAGAGACTTTGATCCAAATGATAAGGAATTCGATGACTTTCTTCTCGAACAAAGTTACTTCCGCTCTCATCTTCCTGATAATCACGCTCAGCAACTTGATTCCTCACTTTCAAACTCTGATTGGCTTCAAAATTTACCTTCTAAACACAGAGCTTTCCTCCGAAAAGAAGTATTACCCTCTGCCCATCATTATCAATTAAAAATTTACAACAAGCCAAACCCTGATAAAGAAAAAATTTGGCATGAATTGTATAGTCAAGTTCACGCAAGAGCATATGATATTGCCACATTCCCTTTACCTGCCAACTTTATTCATCTGGCTTTATCCACACAGAGCAATTGGGAACTTCTAGAACTATCTTATCTCACGCCAGACAAGCCCCCTCAAATAGCAGCAATAGGGTTATGCAACAGAAACAAAGACTATTATAACCCTGTTATTGCAGGGTTTGATTACCAATTAAGGGACAAAGGAGCTTATCGGCAATTACTTTACCACACCGTATTAAGAGCAAAAGAGCTAGGCATCAAATCAATGGGCTTAGGTTTTGGAGCCAGTTTAGAAAAAAGAAGAGTGGGTGGTATCTCACAACCTCAATGTGCTTACCTCCAAACTCAAGATAATTATGAACTAGAGACACTCGAAATGGTGTCTAGTACTATTCCTAGTGAATATAAAAAAAAATAAGCTTATAATATTTAGAAATACTCATATTTTTCTATCTAAGGATTAATGTTGAAGAATCGAGAAGTTTCTTGTCAGGTCTTTTCCTCTGTCATAAAAGATCTTAAAGAAAACAATGTTGAACTCTCCTTACTCACCCAAGGGCTTTCTTTTGATATGTCCTATTTGCAAAAACCAAAAAATAGAATTTCTTGGTTTGAGTACAAACAGTGCTTTGACAATATCACCGGACCCATTGGATATACCCACTCAGATTTAATTCGACTAGGTAATCGAATATTAGAAGCCCCATTTCTCAATTATATTTCCATTGTTGCCCGATCACTTTATACCTTACCCGAATTTTTAGACTGGATACATAAATCAAAATGTGATTCTCCTGGAACTCAACTTTTAACCTGTGTTCATCCCAGTTGCTCACATGATGAAGAAAATAATTTTCTTATCAAATTTTCGATTCCTAAAGAATATCCTGTTGTCCCTCAATTTTTTTGGATAACACTAGGTATCCTCCAAGTGCTTCCTGTTTTGTACGGATTTAGACCTATTAATGTGAAATTTACAGAAACTATTGATGGAGGCATTTTCCGCTTTCAATGTCCACAAGGAGGAGGCTTTCTATCAGGGCTTCGTAGACGATTACGCTGGCCATTTAGTACTCAAGAGGCGGCTAGGGAGCTGCAAACTGCCCATTTTGATCTCCATCAACAATACCGAAAGCTTGAAATTGAAAACAAACGTCTCAAACGTACAAAAAGGCGTTTAAACCAAGCAAAAAAAAATGCAGAGGAGGCCTCCCAAGCCAAGTCTGACTTTTTAGCTAAAATGAGTCATGAGCTCCGAACCCCGCTCAATGGTATCTTGGGGATGAATCAACTTCTTTCAAATGCAAGCCTGAGTTCAGAGCAAAAGGACTATAGTCAATCTATACACACTTCAGCAGAGTTACTTTTACAAATCATTAATGACATGTTGGACTTATCTCGAATAGAGGCTGATAAAATAATCATTGAAAGAAAACCCTTTTCTCCCATCGATATGCTAACAGATCTCTATCGCTTCTATGAACCCATTGTGAATGAAGCGGGACTTTCTTTTACGAGGGTTCAAGAGGTTCCTCTTTCTCTTATTCTTTTGGGAGACCACTACAGGATTCGGCAAATCATATTAAATTTAATTAATAATGCTATCAAATTTACTCCAAAGGGAGATATAAAGGTAACCAGCCAGTATAACCATTCTCAACTTATCCTTAAAGTTTCCGATACAGGTATAGGTATTTCTCCTACAAAAATTGAAAACATATTTAATCCATTTATTCAGGAAGATAATTCATCCTCTCGAAACCATTCTGGTCTTGGTTTAGGCTTAGCCATTTGCAAACAACTGGTTGAATTAATGAACGGAGAGATCAAAGTCACCTCTTCCCTAGTAAAAGGAACCCAGTTTCAAGTTACCCTTCCCTTAAAACAAGAAAAGCCTCATTTTGATTCAACAAATCAAACCTCACCTTTAGAACCCAAACAACTTGAAAGCCTTGATATTCTTGTGGCAGAAGATAACCTCATAAACCAAAAAATTCTCGAAAAAATGTTAACTAAAGATGGGCACAAAGTTACTTTAGTAGAAAATGGAATCGAGGCTGTTAAAAGTGTAGAGGGAAATCATTTCGATATTGTACTAATGGATATCATGATGCCTAAAATGGATGGAGTCCAAGCAACAGAAACCATCAGAAAAAAATTTAGTTTCGAAGAACTGCCTATAGTTGCTGTTACAGCCAAAGTAATGCCAGAGGCCGTTAAAAGCTATCATGAAGCAGGAATGAATCAATGTCTAGCGAAACCACTAAAATGGTCTCAACTCCGAATTGCCCTAGAGCAATGGGTTCCCCAAAAAATAAAGTATTCTTAGCTTCAAATGCACATTTAACCTAGGTTAATCACCTATTTTAAAAAACATTATCTTTTATTCCTATTTCACTTCCCCATCAAAAAAACCTTCTCTATATTAAGGGTATGTTAAATTTAATAATACCTCTGCTTCTTTTATTGAGTCAAATCAGCTTTTCGCAAATAAGCGACCCCAATTATGAGGTGCAAAATATTCGGTCAGGAAACGGCATCACCACGGTTAAATTTTTACCGAATGGAGATATGCTAATGATTGAAAAAAGAGGGAGACTCCTTTTTTCTAAACGAAACATAGACAATACCTACTCAACAGCAGTTTCTATTCTCGATCTCACTTCAAACACCTTTTCTGATGGAGAAAGTGGCTTGTTAGGGTTGGCTA
>CAZLBO010000339.1:0-3209 GCA_964557725.1 uncultured Bifidobacteriales bacterium
GAACTATATGCAACTCAAAAATATTTTACCAGCGGGCTTTGTTTTGGTGGAAAAAGGAGAAGAGTGGATCCGGCAATGGCTCCCTCATTGGAACTCTCAACTAAAGCCACTAGAAGCGGAAGAGGGTGTTCGCTTTAATCTTTCTCAATTGCCAAGTGGTGAGCTTTTTGTTCGCTTTATTATGAAGGCAAAAACAGTCGGAACATTTTTAATGCCTCCTGCTCATATTCAGAGTGTTCTGAACCCTACTCATCAGGCCTTTTCGAATGTAATACGATGGAGAGTTTATTGAGGTATTGTTGAGGGCTTTAATTACCACTGAAATTTTGTTTGTAATGTATAGTACAGCCCATCAGAAATTTGCTTTCCTGTAAAGGGAAGTTTTATGCTTGAGGTTACGCCAAGGCGCCCCTGTAACGCCCAGTTCTGCTGAATAAGAAAATAATGTTTGTCGAATATTTGAATGAGATTATAGGTACTCCACTTTATTTTAACATCACTTTTTTTAAGAACCATTTGTTTGTAGGATAGTGCCAAAGGATGGGGAGAGTTGCCTCTATAACTTTTTACTTTATGTGAATGAATTAATTCTACTCGTTTTCCTTTTCTTAAAAGCGCCAGACGTTGCCCTAAACTGGTGTAAGCAGAATTAAGGCCTTTTTCATATTTAACAAAAACGGAATGATGGATAGGCTTTTTTTTTGTTTGGAGTGTCGCTTGCCATTTGAGGTAGAGGTTTTGGTTATTGTCCCAACTGTTTTTGGAGGTTAATTTTAATTTAGATAAAGTCTTTCCTTTGTATAAGAACAAAGGTGTGATGCTTTGGATGTCCCAACCGCCTTCATTCGCTCCATAGGAGATGAGCCCTGCTAGGCTATCTTTTTTTCGGAAAGAAGAGCTTAAAAGGCTGGTCCAATATTTATTGGCTTGATAAAACTTTAAAGTAATTCCTGATTTTAAAGGCTTAAAGTTAACTTCTCCATAAGCCCCTATTTTTTTGTGGAGAGAGTTCCAAGAGAAGCCTGTACTTATTTGTATTTGTTGTTTGTCTTCTTTAAAGGAAAACCCCGAGTTTAAGTGCTGAAGAGTAGATCCATCGGGTAATTGGAAATAGCTTCCGTGTTGATGAGTCATATATTGAAAGCCGTAAAGTTTTTTTAACCCAAAATAACCTCCTGTGTAAATGGTATAAGGTTGTTTGTTTTTGAGAGTAGGATTTAAAGAGGTGTAGAGAATGTTTTTCTGGTGAGGTTTTTGGTGGGAAAATAATAGCCCATTGAATTGGTTTTTTTGCGAAAATAAAAATCCAGTGGAATCCCCCTGACTTTGGTGTCCTTCCCAAAAGCCTCGTCCAGTCATAAAAGAGAGTTCTTTGGGGGGCGTCCAGTTGCCCATTTGAAAGTGTTGGTTTTTAATATGCCCCTTTAAGTTGCGTTTTTTGAGTTTGTGGGCGATGGAATAATATTCTAAGTCGAAACCTATGTGGGAGGTGCCTCCTTTTAAATCTAAGCGATAAGGGGGCGTCGCTTTTTCTTTAGGGTAGATTGTTTGGGATAATCTCCCTTTTAGGTGAACTTTAAGGGGTTTTGCTTGAGAAGGGGGAGTGGGCAACGGGCAGTACTCCTCCAGTATACTCTCGTATTCAATTTGGGTGAAGGGTTGGAGTATTTTTAATAATTCTGCGCAATTTGGTTCATTTTCCAAGTGATTTGTAATATACTGGTACTGAGCCTCGGTAAGAGTGTGGTCAGAGTATTTTTGATTGGTGACTACTTGTAATTCATTGGTTAAATTAGTGTTGGAAAAGCAAAGTGATAAAGTTGCCCATAGAATGCAGCTTGTGATTGATAAACGAGAGAGGGGTTGACTCATTATTAAAATTTTTCCATTAAACCGTTTTAGGTTAGACGATCTTAATTAACTCATGAAGTTACTACACAGCGTTAATTTTCAATTACAAGCCATGGTCTTAACCGTTATTGTTGGTTCGATGGTGGTTTTTGGTCTTTTATTTAAGATTGTTAAAGAGTTCTCGGAAGAAACCATCAAGTTGAGAGGTTCTGTTGAACTAACCACTTTACTAGAAGATTGGGATAGGGAACTAATTGTGGGGGCACGTTCCCGAGTTATTTATGTGACCATGCGCAGACAAATATATTTACAAAACTATCAACGCTCCTTGGTGCGAATTAATGAGTTGTCAAGAAAGGCAAGAGAAATAGCCAATAGAATGGGGTCTCCTATTAAGGATTCTTTATCTCTGCTCCTTAATAAAGAAGTGAAATATCAAAGCTTGGCGGTCTCACTCGAAAAAGATTTAAAAGACCCCTATCAGTTTGAGCAAGATGTTGAATTGCTTAAAATTGAAGAGAAAGAGTTACGAGACGGTGTGGAGTATTTTACACAAGGGATTATGGTGGGGTACCGTAATAAAAAGTTGCAGAGTATTGATGATGTCATTCACTCTTCAAAAAATTTAATTTTTATTATGGCACTGGCTTTTGTTCTTATCAATCTCATTATTTGGCTTTCTATGCGGCATAAGATTCTCACTCCTTTGAAAGTCCTTGAAAAAGGGGCAAAACGCATAGGAGAAGGAGAGCTAGGGTTACAGTTGAGGGTGAATACGAAGGGTGAAATAAGAGATTTAGTGACGGTATTAAACAAGATGTCTAGTCAGCTTAAACGTGAACAAGACGCTCAAGCCCTGCTTCAAAAAATAGAAACGATTGGCCAAGTCGCAATAAGTGTGAATCATGAAATAAATAACCCCTTGCAGATAATATTGGGTAATGCAGAATATTTAAATAGATTATTGGGAACAACAGATTTAAAAATTGAAAAAAAATTAAACTCAATATTAAAAGAAGTAAAAAGGATATCAGAAGTGACAAAAAAACTACGTGAGATTAAAAACCCTGTAGTGGATAATTATATTGGTGATGATGTCATTATGATTGATATTGAGAAATCGGGTTAAGAAAAGTAATGAAAGTACTCGTATATTTTGTAAGCCTTCTGTTTCTTGGTGGCTGTGCAACTAAGCCTCCTCCAAAGCCTTTTGTTTCTGTGACAAATTCAGATGAATTAGTAACCAGTAATTTTGAGCGTGGGGCAGAGCTTGAAGCCACTTTTATTAATTTGTTAATCAAGGATAAGCGAATTCAGGCGATGCGTTTGAGTGATGATATCCTTTTTTCATCGAAATC
>CAZLBO010000340.1:0-3207 GCA_964557725.1 uncultured Bifidobacteriales bacterium
AATCATTGAGGCTACAACCGTTTTACCCAGCCCAACTACATCAGCTAAAAAGAAACCATTGTGTTCCATTAGCATTTGAAAACCTTCATTTACGGCATCAATCTGATAACTTAGTTTTTTGAAAGTTTTAGGTAAATCTCCAACTGTATCTGGGTCGTAATCAATATTCTTTCCGAAATATTCAATTAGTAATTTTAAGTAAATTTCAAATGGTGTAAATTTTTGACCGATATGTGTTTTCTTTTTGAAATCTTGAATATCAGCAGGCAGGATTTGAGTTGATTTTTGCCATAACATTTCAAACTCACCTTTTGTGAATTCCACATCATCATAATCTTTCAATGCAATGTTTAACTCATAGTTCGGCGATTTTTTAATTCCAAGTCCAGCCTCTGTTAAATTAGAAGAACCCATTAATACCCAGCCATCAGAATGTTCGGTATGTTTTTCAGGTAGAAATAAATAAAATTTAGCATGAATTGCTTTTGAGTTGTGGGCACGAACTTCTATTCGCCCATCAATTATGTCTTGAATAAAATCTAACACTCCATTTTCGACTTGTTCGGAATATTTTGCCTCTTGTAAGTCTTGAATAAACCAATTTAGAAATTCTTCTTTAGTTTTTTCTTCATCACCAAAATACAGTAACCCTTTTTTTTGTGCTTCTGCGAACATTTGGTCAACATTAATCCCAACTAATATTTTAATGTCCTTAATGCCTTTCAAATACTTTTGTAAAGCAAAATATCCAGAAGACCTGAAATATCCAGCTACGGCATGAAAGGCATAAACGTCTTTCATGTTTTCTAGAATTCCTTTGAATTTTTGAAAAACAGTATTGTTTTCGTTATTTGTGAAAAATTTAGTGCTCATAGAGGGGTAACATTATAGTTAAATAATTTCCTACTAAATTAGCCATAAATATTTTGTTTTGACGGTTTTGTCAAATTTAATGATTTCCGATATTTAAAGTGCTTTAAGTTTCTCTGTATTTGTATTAGAACTTGATATAAAGCTTTTTCTTTAAACCAGTGGGCGACTGACTTATTTCAATTGATCAATTATGAGCAAATTTATTTGGTAAAAAGGCAATAAAACACAAAGGACTCACTCCTTTTGCAACACACCCATTCTCTTAAGTTTAGACACCTGCAAAGCCTCCAAACTTCCCTCGTGAAACTTTTTCCTTTGGTAAGCCAACCACCCACTCAATTTTAGTTCGTTTTTAGAATGGCCTACCACATAGGTAGGTAATCTCTTATTTGCTTTTTTAAAGAAAACAATCTCTTTATAGCGTTCTGTCCAATTGTGAGACTCTAAATCCCAAACAAAACCGACCCTGTTGAGTTGAGTGACCATTTTCCGAGAGAGAAAACGTTTTTTCACCCTCATTTTATGACACCATTCTCCAATATTAACACCTTTGGGAAATTGTTCATTTCTTGAAGGAAGCTTTTTAAAACGGTTTTTATAAGAAATAAGTTGCTTGAATTTGCTTTCCCATGCTTCTTCATTAATTTTCAACTTTAAACTCCAAGTTAACAGTGCTTTTGTGGTAGGGGCTTTCCCCTTGGTGTTGCCACTGTCATGGCCTTTTTAACATATGTAAAAATAGATTGAAACAAAAGAAAAAAAAGGGTAATTGAATAAATGAGCAATTAGAGCTTAAAGCCCTGGTTTTTGCCATAAAACAAATAGAAAACAAGTCAATTGTAAAAAAAAGCAAAGTAGCGGGAAGGTCGCATTCAAAAAAAGCACTATTCCCTTCAGTTTTTTTAGGGCGAGCAAGTCGAAAATAATTAAAACGAGGGTGATTGAACTAAAAAAGCCCCCGACAAGACAAGACATAAAAATACCCTGATCCTCAAAGAGGTTAATGTGGAATCCATAAATATAAAGGGTGCTTCCCAATAAGAGTGCGTTAAAAAATTGCAGAAGCCCGAGTGTAATGGTCATGAATAAATATTAATGTTAATGGCTGTTTGTTTAAAAATCTTTTGTTTGAGCTGCTCTAAAGCCTTTTCTGAAAGGGGAGTGCAAAAACTTTCGGCAGGTTCTCTTGCCAAAGTATGCAGTTGGATTTCATGAATCGTCGCTCCTTTTTCCTTTAAGTGTAGCAAACGTTGAGCATAACTATCCAGTTCTTCTTCAGAAGGAGCATTGCCTTTAATTTTGTAAAATAGGGTCTGAATAGTTAGAGGGGCTTCTTTTCCCGCAATTAACAGGTTATCCAAAATTTGTTGAAAAGGAATACTTGAATCATTTGTTTTTTGATACCATTCCTCTGTCCCTGCATCTAGCTTTGCCCAAACTTCCCCCTTTTTTTTCAATAAATGCTGAATACCGTTTAAGACTGGTTTTTTGTGAAATAATGAGGCATTGGTGATAAGAACCAATTTAAAAGAGAGGAGAGAGGTCTCTTGTAAAGAAAGAAGCGACTGACAGAGGCTTTGAAAGGAAGGGAACATGGTGGGTTCGCCATCTCCGCTTAAAGCAATATCCCGTAAAACCTTTTGATTGTCGGGGAGGGAGCTAAAAAGATCGAGTTGACAAACCCCTTGGCTATCAAAATAAGTGAGGATGTCTTTCAGTTCATTGATTAGCTTCTCAATAGAAACAGAACTCAATTTTTCGCTAGAATGTCGGTTAACTTGGCAATAAGGACAAGCAAAATTACATTTTTTGTCCAAATTCACATTCACCCCAATAGAAACTCCTCCCGATCGTCGAGAAATAACAGGGTAGATGTAGGTATAATTGGTAAATTTCCGTGGGTGGTGGCTTTGTGCCTTTTTAAGAGAAGAAAATGATTTCATCAAAAGAAAATAAACATTAAGAGAGTAGACTAAAAGAAAATGACGACAACTTGGGAAAATAATGAACAAGCCGTGATGGAAAAAAGCATGGAAATGGTTGCGGTAAATCGTAAAAAGGCTTTGCCTCATGCTGCCATTGTGGGGGCGTTGCTCCATCAGGAGGAGTTGATTTGTCGTGAAGTGTTAACGTTAGAAGCCGATTTTAATCCGTTTAAAGACTCAACAAAAACAGACTTAACGCTTTATTTGACTTTGGAACCTGCCCCTAACTTACTTGATAAACTCTGGAACTCCAATATTTCAAAAGTAATTCTTTCTGTAAAAGACCCTTCGTTAAAGGAATCAGGGCTACGATGGCTAAAAGAAAAAGGCGTTTTAATTAAATGGGGTG
>CAZLBO010000341.1:0-3206 GCA_964557725.1 uncultured Bifidobacteriales bacterium
AAGAAAAAAGGATAAAGTATCCATTGTTGTTTATGCAGGTGCAGCAGGGGTTGTGTTGCCTCCCACTTCGGGAAATCAACAACGAACGATTATAGAAGCCTTAGAACGCTTAAATGCAGGGGGCTCAACCGCAGGTGGAGCAGGGATTAAATTAGCTTACAATATTGCAAAAGAAAATTTTATTCCAACAGGAAATAATCGAGTAATTTTGGCAACAGATGGTGATTTTAACATAGGTGCTTCTAGTGATAAAGCAATGACAAAGCTAATTGAAGAAAAAAGAAAGTTAGGCATCTTTCTTACAGTACTTGGGTTTGGAATGGGTAATTACAAAGACTCTAAGATGGAGAAATTAGCAGATAAGGGAAATGGAAATTATGCATACATAGATAATTTAATGGAAGCAAAAAAAGTATTGGTCAATGAGATAGGCTCTACCTTGTTCACTATTGCCAAAGATGTTAAGATTCAAGTGGAATTTAACCCTAAAGCGGTATCCGCTTATCGATTGATTGGTTATGAAAATCGAATGTTAGCTGCAAAGGATTTTAACGATGACAAAAAGGACGCAGGAGAATTAGGAGCAGGGCATACAGTGACTGCCTTATATGAAATTGTTCCTCCTGGTGTTGAGTTCGAAGCGTCTGTGGATCCACTAAAATATCAAAAAGTAAAAAAGACTCCTGAAGTCTATACAGGGTTTGCTCGTGAGTTATTGACGGTTAAATTTAGATATAAGTTACCCCGTGAATCAAAAAGTAAATTAATTGTAAAAGTGATTAAAAATCATAAAATACCATTAGCAAAGGCTTCTGATAACTTTAAGTTTTCTGCGGCGGTTGCAGGAATGGGAATGCTTCTTCGTCAATCGGAATATAAAGGAAGCCTTTCGATGGAGAATGTGATTAAACTAGCGAAGGAGTCAAAAGGCAAAGATGATCAAGGCTATCGTGCTGAGTTTATCAGGCTAACAGAATTGGCGCAAATCCTCCAAGCACAAGGCGACTCTTATTCTCATAACAACATAAGATAAGACCTGAGGTTAAATGAGGTATCTACATAAAAAGGGGGCGTAAGTCCTCTTTATTTTTTTTCATCCAAGTGTAAATGTCGTAGAGAATGTCGTCTACTCCTCGTTGAGGAGACCAGCCTAATTTTTGGGTAACATATTGATTGTCTGTAATGTAATAAGGAATGTCTGCGGGGTGTGTATTGGGTTGAGAAGTAATGGTGATTTTTTTACCTGTAAGTTGTTGGCATTTTGTTGTTAATTCGTGTAATGATAAGCTAATATCACGCCCCCCCCCTACATTAAAAATTTCACCATTAATATTATTAAGCTGTTCTGATTGTAAACAAATTAAATCAAAGAGATCTTCTATATGTAGTAAATCTCTTACTTGCTTCCCGTGACCGCCAAACCCCATGTAACTAAGTTCGCCCCCAAATAAATGACGGCTTATCCAGTAAGTAATGACTCCTTGATCTACTTTACCCATTTGCCAAGGCCCAGCTAAAATACCACATCGGTTAATTACCCCTTGTAAGTGATACATGTTAAGGTACTCTTCCACAAAAAGTTCTGAACTGTACTTTGTTGCACCATATAAAGAACGAGGAGCTTTTTGACTAAAAAGAGAGGAAATTCCTGCATGTGACCAGCCTTCTCCTGATAATTCTTTGGGTATATCCAGTCGAGTTTTACCCTCAACTAAAGGTAAGTTTCGCAATTCAGGGATAGAATAAACACGACTAGTAGAGAGGAAGATAATCGCTGCTTTTTGTTTACGTATGTATTCTAAACAATTGAGGGTTCCCATTGTATTGGTATTGGTTAGATAGCGTGGGTCATTGTTATAACCAGCCTGAACAGAAGGCTCGGCCGAACATTCTAAAAGGAGAGTGGTCCCTTGGATAACCTCTAAATCTTCTGGGTTTCTTATGTCCCCATGGATAAACTTTATACCCTGCTTTTTTAAACGAGGTAATGAAAGCTCAGAACCACGTCGTTTTAAATTGTCAAGGGATGTGACCTCATGTTGGGGGTATTTTTTTTTCCACAGAATGGCTAGGTTGGAACCCACGAACCCTGCCCCCCCTGTGATCAGTATCTTTTGAGTCATAGGATAATTCCTTTTTAACTGGTTTTATAAGAATAGGGGTAAGTGGCATTTTGGTAGCGGCCTTGAATGTCTCTTTGGTATAGTCACTTCTACTCAACCATTTTTCAATAAAGCAATAAAGCATGATAAATAGATAACGACTTCCCATTTCTTTGACTTTTAATTTGGACTCCCCTGCTTTTCGGTTGACCCAACTATTAGGTAATACAGCATATTTATAGCCTCTTATCATACATTTTAGAGGTAACTCAATGGTGAGGTTAAAGTGATTGCTAAGAAAGGGCTTGAGCCCTGGAATGACGGAACTTCGGTACATTTTAAAGGCATTGGTGGTGTCGTTGTATCTCAAATTAAAAAGAAGCCTGATTAACGTATTGAAAATTCTATTGAGGACTAATTTGAAAAAAGGGTATCCAACAACTTTTCCGCCTTTAATAAAACGACTGCCAAAAACACAATCATAGCCTTCTTGTATTTTTTTGTAATATTTGACTACATCAGCAGGTGAATCCGATTCATCGGCCATGTAGATCGTCACAACTTCCCCAGAAAAATTATCTAGCCCTTTGCGCACAGCAAACCCAAAACCATGTGGCCCAGGGTTAAATACGTAGTTAATGTTAGGAATTTCATAAGCTAAATCTTGGATTATTTTTTTTGTTTGATCCATTGAATTGTCATTAACAACAATTAATTCATGAGGGATGCCCTCTTGTTTTAGCTTTTGATGCAGGTGATTTAATGTATCCTGTATACAGCCTTCTTCATTATAAGCAGGAATAATAACAGAAAGTTTCATTTAAAATTCTCATCTTTTTGGGCGATAATGAGAAATTGTTTCCCTAAAATAGGCCAGAGAAAGGGAAGCTTAAGATACCATTTTGTAAGAACAGCAGAAGCAGGCAATCGGCTGCGAAAAGAATAGGGGATGAACTGAGCAATGTTTTTTTTGATGCGGTATCCAGAAGCATATAGGAGTTCTTCTAAGGAATAATGGGTAAAGATAAGTTTGTGGTCACAGCAATCAAAATATTCTTTTTGTGCGTATTTAAAGTTGGGCCCCATAATAACTAGGGAGCCTGA
>CAZLBO010000342.1:0-3173 GCA_964557725.1 uncultured Bifidobacteriales bacterium
AGAGAAAAAAATAAAGGCATGAGTCAAAAAACATGTTTATTGATGCACACGTTAATATAACCCACGATGGGCAATGGTATCACACCACTCATTGCGCTTCCTTAGATAGACTACTCAATGAAATGAATGAAACTCAGATTGATAAGTGCGTTCTTATCTCTATGCCTAATGCCACCAGCAATGAATACATTAATTCATTAGTAGAAAAATACCCCGAAAAATTTAAAGGCTTTGGCCATTTAGACTTTTCACAGAATATCGAACAGCAATTAAACACAATAGCATCATCGAAACTTTCAGGGATATTGCACAAAGGCAACAACTGGGCAGGTTTACGCATTTGGTTGTTCTGCTATTTCTCAACTTGATAATGGTTATGGCCAAAATACAAAAGATGCCAATTTATATATTGAGAGTATTGTTCAAGGCGAAATTCCTGTAGAAAAAACTTACACAATGACTAAAGAAAATACACTTTTCAAATCTATCATCAATTCGATTATGTGCAATGGAGAGCTTATTTTTAAAGAATTTTCAAAGTCTCACGGCTTTACCGAATCCGAATTTAAAACTCTGATTCAATTTGGTCTTTCCCGATTATCGGACTACGAAGCCGATGAACTCGTAAAGGTAGACTCTGAAGGACTGGTCATTACCTCAAAGGGATGGCTTGTCGTTCGTAGCATTGCAATGTTATTTGACCCTATGCTTAAAAAAGAAACGAATAGATACAGTCAAATAGTTTAGAAGTCCAAATTATTCATCCCTCTTTTTACTTCAACAATAAATAAATATTCGATAGTTCCACTCTTTGTTAAATTGTGGTATGGTTAAGCATATTTATTAAAATTTAAAATAGTGCTTTTATAAAACTTTGTGGTATTTAGTCCCTTCGAAAGGTGAAAATTTGCCTAAATTCGATTATATTTACAAAAAAAATGAGAACAATTTATTTCTTAAAATTAAGAACATAATGCCCAACAGGTGTTGTTAGGAGAAACCATGCAAGAGTCTGAATCGACGGAAAATTCATCCCCCGCAAAAAAAATATACAAGTACCCAGGAACAAGGCTTACGACTAATGGAAATCAATTAGTCGCATATCATACAGAAGCTCGATTAACAGAAGCTGGTGTATTTTATCCCATCACTCCCAGTACAGAGGGAGGTGAGAATTATCAGTTATCACAGTCCGAAGGAAATCTCAATGTTTTTGGACGAGCAAAGGTCGCCTTAGAAACAGAAGGAGAGCATGCAGCCCAAGGAGGAGCCATCGCTTTTTCTGTAACAGGTAAACGAATCGTTAACTTTACCTCTGGGCAAGGAATTGTTTATGGATTAGAGCAGTATTATCACGCACCGGGCAAAGGTTCTACCATGGTCTTGGAAGTGGGCGCGAGAGCATTGACCAAACATGCCTTGAATGTTCATTGTGGTCATGATGATATTTATGCAGCATTGGATACGGGCTGGATTATGTTGTTTGGAAAGGATGCTCAGCAAACAGCGGATCAGGCTTTAATTTTGCGTCGGGTTACAGAAAAAGCATTAACACCTGGCATGAATATTCAGGATGGTTTTTTAACTACGCATCTTGAAAGAACCTTCTTAAAACATGAATCTGAATTAATAAGAGAATATTTGGGAGCTCCAGAGGATATTATTGACTGTCCTACAGTTGCTCAACAAACTTTATTTGGACCTACTCGAAGACGAGTGCCTGCAGTGGTTGATCTTAAAAACCCCATTATGTTAGGCCCTGTCCAAAACCAAGAGCACTATATGAACGGGGTTATTGCTCGTCGAAATAATTTTGTTGAACCTATTTTAGACTTCTTAGAAGAAGCTTATCAAGAATTTGCCAAATTAACTGGCCGTGAATATGGCTTAATCTCTCAATACAAAAGTAAGGACGCCGAGACTGTATTTGTCTCTTTAGGTTGTGCTGCCGAAAATATTGAAACAGCAGTAGATTATCTAAGAGAAAAAGGCGAGAAGGTCGGTTCTATCCATATTAATGTGATTCGTCCTTTTCCTGAAGTCGCTGTAATTAAAGCCTTAGTAGGTAAAAAGAACGTAATTATTTTAGAAAGAACCGATGAGCCCATGGCTGGATCGAATCCTTTAACAAGAGATATTCGAACCGCTTTATCAAAGGCTTTACAGAATCATCATTTTAATGTTGAAGATGCGACAACAGGCATCCCTGCCGTGGCAGAAAAAGATATTCCACGTATCCTTTCAGGTTCTTATGGACTAGGTTCAAGAGATTTTAGGCCTGAAGGTATTTTAGGGGCTTATGAATACGCAACAGGTAAAATCAGTCGTAAAGACGGGAAAAAAGCAGAGGATGGAACCAACTATTTTGTTGTAGGTATTAATCATCCCTACGAAGTAAAATCGAAAGAGGCTCCTTCCTTGCTTCCTGACAAAGCCATTGCTGTACGGCTTCATTCGATTGGTGGATGGGGCATGATTACTACAGGTAAAAACCTGAGTGAAATTATTGGTGAAATGGGTGCTTTTATCTCTGAACGCGAAAAGGCTGTAGATAGATACGGACGACCTAAAGAATTAATTCATATCTCTGCAAATCCTAAATATGGTTCAGAGAAAAAGGGAGCACCTACAGAATACTTTTTAGCTGTAGCCCCTGAAAGAATTCGAGTTAATTGTGATTTAAAACATGTAAACGTAGTTCTTTGTTGTGATGCAAAAGCCTTTACTCATTGTAATCCATTAGAAGGCCTTGAAGAGAATGGAGCATTTGTCTGGGAATCAGATTTAGGCCCTGCAGAAGCTTGGCAAACTATTCCTAAAAAATACCGTGAAGATATTATTAATAAAAAAATTAGAATCTTTACTCTACCTGGTTTTGAAATTGCAAGAAAAGCAACCGATAGAGCTGATTTACAATTAAGAATGCAAGGAAATGCATTCTTAGGTGCCTTCTTTGGCGTTTCACCCTTTTTGAGTGATAACAAAATTGAAATTGATCACTTTCATAAAATTGTAAAAGCTCAATATGAAAAGAAATTTGGACGCTTTGGCGATGCCGTGATTAGCTCTAACATGGAAGTCATGACTCAAGGTTTTGATAAAGTACAAGAAGTTCCTTTAGGAAAAGTGGATGACCCTGATTTATCAAGTATGAGATTGGATTGCATTAAACC
>CAZLBO010000343.1:0-3165 GCA_964557725.1 uncultured Bifidobacteriales bacterium
AATGAAACCGATTGGGTGGGTTTTGCCATTTCTATGCTAGTTAGCCTTATTTTTGGTTTAGGCTTAATGAACATGAAGGTCAAAAGCCAAAAGCTCAATATTAAAAGTAGTATTGCCATTGTCGTTTTTGGTTGGCTTGGCTTCTGCTTATTTGGCTCTATTCCCTATGTACTTTGTAGTAACATGTCCTTTACCAATAGCTTTTTTGAAACCATGTCAGGCTTTACCACTACAGGAGCCTCCGTAGTTTCTCAAATCGAAACGACAACAACTGCCGAAGGCCTTAGCAAAGGTATTTTATTCTGGAGAAGTTTGACTCAATGGCTTGGTGGCATGGGTATTATCGTCTTAAGTTTAGCTATTATGCCATTATTAGGGAGTGGAGGAGGGTCTATGCTTTACCGCGCAGAAGTCCCTGGTCCTTCTTCAGACAAACTTATGCCTCGCCTACAAGCGACCGCTAAAATTCTCTGGGTTGTTTATGTTGCATTTACCCTTCTCTCCGCTATCTTGCTTAAAATTTTTGGTATGAATTGGTTTGATGCAGTTTGTCACGCCTTTGCCACGCTATCCACAGGGGGCTTTTCAACTAAAAATGCTAGCATCGCAGCCTTCCCCTCGGCATCTATTCAATGGACACTCATCGCATTTATGTTTATTGGAGGCGCCAACTTCTCTCTCCATTACCTCCTATTTACCACAGGTAAACTTTCGAGTTTCTTAAAAAACAGAGAGTTTCTTTTTTACTCCCTCTTTTTTGTAGCCAGCACCACTTTTATCTTCTACTCCCTCGATTTAGCCTATGGCGCCCATTTTGGACTTCGATCAGCAGCCTTTCATGTTATCAGTATTTTAACGACCACAGGCTTTGTGATGGAAAACTATGAGTTATGGAGCCCTTTTTCCAAGTACATTCTCATTCTTCTCATGTTTGTAGGTGGCTGTGGAGGCTCTACTAGTGGTGGCGTCAAAGTGGTTCGTATATACGTTTTAGTAAAAATTGCTTTAGTCCAAATTGCCCAAGTACTACACCCTCATGGTGTCTATTTTATTAAAATAGGAAAGACTACCGTAGGCGAAGACATGATTGGCCGTGTCATGGGTTTTATTATTCTTTACTTATTTCTCATGGCTTTAGCGAGCCTAGCGCTTATTTTCTTGGGGCATGACATCATGACCTCCTTCTCTGCTGTCGCTGCTTGCTTAGGCAATATTGGCCCTGGGTTTGCTGAGGTTGGTGCAATTGAAAATTACAATGATATTAGCAGTCTTGGCAAATGGATTCTTTCTTTCTGCATGTTAGCAGGCCGTTTAGAGCTCTTTACAATTATGGTTCTTTTTTCTCGAGACTTTTGGAAAAAGATTTAACTCTTTTCTCTTTTAACAAGTAGAATTAAATGAAAGAATTCAAAGAACCTGTTGGAATCTTAGGCTACGGAGTAGAAGGGCAAAGCACTCTCCGTTATTTACAAAAAAACCATGTAAAATCAATTGTTGTTTTTGATCAAAAAAAACCCGCCGTTCAATTAGACAATGTTCAATACATCTATGGCCCTCATTATCTTGAACATTTAAGTTTAGTTAAAACTCTTTTTCGATCTCCAGGTATTCGTAGCGATCTTACTTCATTAACAAAATTTACAGAATCTGGGGGAGACTTAACCTCTCAAACCGAATTATTTTTTAATCTTGTTTCACAAAAAAGAATCATCGGAGTTACTGGTACCTTGGGAAAAGGCACTTGTTGTACCATGATCAAACATGTATTAGAGGCCTCAAAAAAGCCCGTGATTCTTCTTGGCAATATCGGCACTCCTTTACTAGATGGGTTATCGGAAATAACAGAAGACACTTGGATTCTCATCGAACTTTCAAGTTTTCAGCTCTCTACCTTAAAAAAGTCTCCTAAGTACGCCATTATTTTAAAAACAACAAGTGAACATATGGACTGGCACCTCTCTCAACAGGAGTATTGGGAGCACAAATCTCATTTAGTGAGACAACAAAAACAAGAGGATGTACTCATTTATTATAACGATGCCAAAGGAAGCTGTTGGATTAGCCAACAAAGCCCTGCAAAAAAAGTTTCTGTAGGAAAAAAGGCTGACATACGTTTAGAGAAAGATACCGTGACCTGCAACAACGTAAGCTTCTCACTCCATGATTTTAAGGTTAAAGGTTTGTTTAACTTAGAAAACTTGGGTGCAACCCTTGCTCTCGGCCAAAAGCTTAACCTCAACCCAACCACCGTTATCCAAGCCTTAAAAGGGTTTTCAGGTTTAGAGCATCGTTTAGAATATGTTACGACTAAAAATGGAGTTCAATTTTATAATGATTCCTACGCCACTCGTCCCGATGCTACCATTGGTGCGATACAATCTTTTGACAACCAGTCTATTGGGCTTATTTTAGGCGGTTCAGAAAAGCACGCAGACTTTACGGATCTCGTTTCCACATTACTAAACACTCCCCATTTAGTGGCGATTGCTTTAATCGGAGTCACAGCCCAAAGGCTATACACCCTATTAACTCAAGAAGGTAAAAAATCAAACTTTGTGATACACCACTGCGACTCCCTCGAAAATGCAGGCGACACTCTATTATCACAGCTTAAAAAAGGAGTCATTTTATTATCCCCTGCTTGCGCCTCCTTTGGTTTATTTGCAAATTATAAAGAGCGAGGATTTGCCTTTAAGCATTGGGTAAACCAACTTAATAAGGATTAATATTTTTAAAACCAAAAAATAACACTTATGAAATTTTTGAAAAAATACCCCTATCTCAATATCTTTTATGAATCCTTCATGAATTTTAGAACCAATCAAGTACCCGTAAGAGCAGCAGCCCTTACTTATACAACCTTGTTAGCCATGGCTCCTTTTTTAATTATCCTTTTTACTTTTGCAGGGAAGCTAGGCTATACAGACCTCATCCTCAGCTTTTTACCTGAAATTAATTCCTCGCTAAATCTTAACTTCCCTTTAGAACAAATTGAAAAAATTACCGAGCACATCCAATCTATTCGTTTTGGAAAACTGGGGTTAATCGGAAGTTTAATGCTTTTTGTTTCCTTTTTAATTGCTATGAGTGGGCTAGAAAAAGCAATGAATATTATTTGGACTATTAAAAAAAACCGAAATTGGTTTCATAGAGTAAAAGTCTACT
>CAZLBO010000344.1:0-3159 GCA_964557725.1 uncultured Bifidobacteriales bacterium
AAAAAAGCTATCCAAAGAAACTAATTTTGTTCCTGTGGACTTAGCCGTTCCCAGCTTTGCAAAGGCTTTGCCCCCTTTGTGCATAATGCGATACAAACTTGCAGAGGTTTCTACATTATTAACCTCCGTTGGTTTATTAAAGAGACCTTCTTGAGTTGGGTATGGCGGGCGAACCCTCACTTCTGGACGTTGCCCTTCGATGGATGAAAGTAAGGCTGTTTCCTCTCCACAGATATAAGCTCCTGCTCCTTCTATTATTTTAAATTGAAAGTCAAAACCAGATCCTTTGATATTTTTGCCTAAGTACCCCTTGCTTTCCATGGCCTCAATTGCTTTGCGAATGGTTTCTATCGATTCAGGATATTCTCCGCGAATATATAAAACCCCTCGATTGGCCCCTACAATATAGCCTGCTAACATCATTCCCCAGAGGAGTAAGTGAGGTTGTTTTTCCATGATGTATCTATCTGAATACGCTCCAGGGTCTCCTTCATCCGCATTACAAACAATAAATTTTTGTTCACTCTTAACCACTAAACACGATTCCAATTTTAATCCAATCGGAAAGCCTGCTCCCCCTCGGCCTCTTAACCCTGAATCTTTGAGTTCCTGAAGAGCTTCAATAGGGGTTTTTGTAGCTATCACCTTAAGCAAAAAGTCATAGTACGTTTCTAAACTTTGAGGGAGTGGAGTTAAAACTGGGTCTTTCAAAAGAGAAGAGACTTGATATGTATCTTCTTGATAAACATGTGTCCCTTTTAAAACCTTCCCAACTTCCTCCTCAGAAAGCCCTGAATAATTTTTTCCTTGATAATTAAAGGCTTTATTCTCATGACATCGACCAATACAACACATATGGCCTATTTCATCAGGTGAAAGAGCTTGACTTAAAGTCTTTTTAAGTGACTCTTGAGTCCCCGATAACATACAAGCACTACCCGTGCAAACTCGTACCTTATGTTGCTTATTTTTTTGATTAATAAAATCATAAAAAGAAACGGCACCAAATAGGTTAGCCTCCCCTACGAGGAAATCTTCGGCCATCTTTTTTAGGTCTGTTGGTTGTGGAGTACCTGACGCTTTAGAAGACTGTACAAGTTGATGGAAAAGGGCTTCTTCAACCTCTTTTCGTCCACTTAATTCACTTAAATTCTCTGACATAAACTATTACCAATTAAATTAAAATTCTAATGATTTCCTGTGACTATAAATGGTCCCTCTACCTTCTCTACAAAAGCCAATCAGTGTCATTCCTAATTCTTTACACAATAAAACAGCGTAATCAGAAGGAGCAGAAACAGCCAATATATAGGGGATTTTTGCTCGATAAGCTTTAACGACAATTTCATAAGAAACACGACCGCTCACTAAAAGGACTTTGGCTTTAGCTAAGTTGTTTAACTGTACCAAAGCACCTACAGCCTTATCTACGGCATTGTGGCGACCCACATCCTCTTTTAATGCCAGTAATTCTCCTTGCAGCGAATAAAGCCCCGCAGCATGACACCCTCCCGTAAGATCAAATAAAACCTGACCTTCACGCATCTTAGTATACAATGCCATGAGTTCTATTAACGTCAATTTTTCAGTATGAACAAGGGGTTCAAAGGGGATATTCAAATCCCGCAGTGACTTAATTCCACAAACTCCACAGGAAGAATTTGAGATGGATCGTTCAGGGATTTTCTTTTTTTTCAATAAGTCTTCAGGCAAATGAACATGGGCAGATAAGGAATTATAATCTTCTTCCGCTACTTCAATCCTTAAGGACAAAATCTGACTTTTGTCTTGAATAATGTTTTCTGCATACAAAATACCTGTGACGAGATCCTTATCATCGCCTCCCGTACGCATGGTCACCGTATAGGGTTCCCCATTCAAAATAATTTGTAGAGGAGCTTCGGAAACCACATGATCATCAACAGAATTTACGGATTGATCTCTGATCTGATGTATTTTAAATAACGAAGTGGACTTGTGAAAAAAGTCATTTGATTTAAAAGATGTGTCACCGCTTGGCTTCATACTCATGACTTTTTAATCCTTAAAAAAGAACTACACAGAAGAACTTTGCCCACTGTGTAGTTTCAAAACATTTAATTTATTAAATCAAAAAAGGTTTATGCCTTAGATAATTCAGTAAATAGTTGAAAGGCTTTTTCTGGTGTTTCATTTTCATGAACCACCGCTTTTACCGCTTTCATCATCGGGATAGGGTTCTCTGACTGGAATACATTGCGCCCCATATCTACACCAGCGGCACCGCACTGAATGGCGTTGTAACACAATTCAAGAGCCTCAAGTTCAGGAAGTTTTTTACCCCCGGCGATGACAACAGGAACCGGACAGCTGGCAACAACATTTTCGAAACCTTTTGTATAGTAAGTTTTAACAATACTTGCACCGTTTTCTGCACAAATGCGAGCAGCCATACCAAAGTAACGGGCATCGCGAGCCATGTCTTTACCGACAGCAGTAACACCCATAACTGGAATACCGTATTTCATGCCGATATCAACAAGACGGCTAAAGTTGGCAATAGTAAGCGCTTCTGTCTCTTTGTCTCCAATAGAAAGCATGGCAGCCATAGCAGAGACATTCATGCGGATCGCTTCTTCTTCGGCAATCAGTACATTGTGGTTCATTTCTGTTAAAATCGTGGTACCGGTGTCTGTACGCAAACAAATGGGTTTTGTGCAATTTGTCGGGATTGAGCTACGGATCATACCGCGAGTTCCCATAAGACAATCGGCATACTCCGCAAGCGGCGCGATGTCGAGGTCTATGCGTTCAAGACCGGAAGTCGGCCCCATAAGAAAGCCGTGGTCAAAAGCCAGCATGACAGTGCGACCAGATTTCTTGTTAAAAATACGTGATAGGCGATTTTTGAGACCCCAGTCGGTATTGTTTAAGCCTTTGAGATAAAAGCCTTCAGTACTGGCGGGAACGCCAATTCCAAAGTTATTTCCTTCTCTGATATCGTCTAAATCGGCCATGGTTATTTCTCCTTAAAGTGATTTTGTTTAATAAAATTAAAATAATTCTAAAGTGGTTTCTTATGATAAGTCATTTACATAGTCTGCAATCGAACTAAGCATCAAGTAAACGGATATTGAACCTGGATCTGGATGCCCTAGTGAACGATCTCCGCCATACATC
>CAZLBO010000345.1:0-3154 GCA_964557725.1 uncultured Bifidobacteriales bacterium
TTGTAAGCAGCGGTATTAATAAAGGTTTGAAAGGCTCTGGGACCTCTGTGAGGATCTTTACCCCATAGTGTGGTGTCAGGCAAATACTTACCTGTGGTTCCTAGCCAACGCTTCCAGCCCTTTGTCTCAGTATTGTAGGCTTCGTCTCCCATGGTTTTAAATAAGGCCACGGCCTCTAAGCTGTCTACATTCCCTACTACTGGGTCAGGATCCGAGTTTGTGATACTTTTATCCTTACACCCCCCTAAATTTATTCCTATTGCAATTGCCCCTAAACAAACCAACCCTATCTTTAAGCTCTTCTTTACCATTGTGTCTCCTCTTTTAAGTTTACTTTTTAGTAAACGGAAACAGCTAATTGTTACAGTAAAAATGGGAGTTTATGCTTTGCTAATCACTTATTGAGGTTTGTTAAGCGTTGCTGAATTGCTTTTTTACAACTCATGGGCAAAACCTCATTGCTCAAGGCCTTCTCTATTATAGAACGCTTAACTTCTTTTTGATAGAGGGTTTCAAATACATCGGCAATACTAAGTTCTGATCCCCTAGCCATTAACTTTAGCTCATCCCCTTTGTTTACTTCACCAGTTTCAAAGACCTTTAGATAAACACCTGAAAACGGTTTGGCAATAAACTCTTTTATCACCCCTTTATCCTTAAACCTAACCCCTAATTTATAACAGGGCTGACGGGGTTGAACCACTTGCACAAGAGCTGTGCCTATTTCATAGATATCCCCTACAAAAATGTGCTTTTCATCTAACCCTTCCACACTCAAATTTTCGCCAAACATTCCATATTGCCAATCCAATTCTGGATAAAGCTTTTTCCAATAAGGGTAATGATCGGTTGAATAAAGATAGCAGGCCTTATCTACTCCCCCATGAACTGTTTTATCGGCCACATGGTCATCACACACCCTTTCCTTTTCTAATTGAATGGGTTTATCTACTGGAGACTTGAATATGCCTGTTTCAATAGACTTTCCCTGATATTCGATTATTTTTTTAGGACCGATGTTTGTTGAGAGTACCTTCATGGAGGGTAACTTAATAAATTTGGGGGTGGAGTTGTAGTTTTGGGGAGGGGCTGATCAAATAAAAAATAACAGAAATTTCGCTGATAAAACCTAGTATAGCGACAGATTAATTTTTTCATGTTGTGGATTCCCGACGATGCGGGAATGACGGGTTAAAAAGCAGTTCTTACATGAAAAAACTAAAGAATATCAAAACTCTTCATAGCTCAACATATTCCAATGAAATATTATCTCTCACCCATTTTTCAAATAATTGATTAAGCTTACTTTTTACATATAAATAACTCAGTAATCCCTTTGCATTCTCAATATTTTTAAGCTTTTTAGTGGCAATAATTGAATCTGTATTTATTTCTTGTATAAACCCGTTGTATTCTTTATCTGTCGGCTCCAATGACTTCATAAATTGCTTTCGGTAATATTCAAAACTTTTACTTTCTTTCTTTGAATCCACATATTCAATAGCGCGTTCGACCTCTGATTGTTTTTTCGGGTTAAAAAGCTTTTGAGCAATATCCTTTTTAACAACTTCAAAGGGAACCATATCTTTGCTTCTCTTTACAGTAAGTACTTGAAAATACCAATTTCCATACGGTAAATGAAATGCCGATATCCATTTTCTTTTTGGGTATTGTTCTACTTCTCCTCTAACAAATTCAGCGACTTCTGTGGGGAGATTATTATCATCAAGCCTCATAGATTGATATCCAGTAGTATCAAACTTGTCTTTTCCCTTTTTTCTTTTTAAAGATTTTAATTGAGGTGGCTTCAACCAAACATTTAGTTCTAAGGAATCCGAAGCATAAAATTCTTCTGGATGATTAACGTAATAGGAATAGGTCATCACCTCTCGTTTATTTCTCTCTCTTTTTGTCAATTTAAACTGTTCCATAGCACATAAATAAGATTTAACCTCTTGATAAGTGGGTTCTCCTAAATAGGCCTCCTGATAAAAGTTTATAATGACATATCCAAATGACATTCTTATCGGACTTGTCCACGTACCAACTGGTAAAGAGTCAGCTATTCTTGTTATAGTAAGCGGAAGATCCTTCCCTTTATAATGCAGCCATGGGAGCTTTGAAATTGCCTTTTTTAATTCCTTTTTTGAACTAGATTTTTCATTTTTAATTAAGGATAGCTTCTCACTTATTTTGTGTATATGTAAAGAGTCTGATGAGCTGATAAGGCGAATACTTAAGTTTGCTTTTCCTGTAGAATCGCTGTTATATATTTCATTATATTTTTTTTTGATCACTTTATCACTTAACCCACATTTTTCAAATGGATTTAAATCCTTAGGGGGGGGAGCTGTATTTTTATTCTTTATTGACTCTGTTTGATATTTTAAAAACTCTTGATTTAATAATTGCTTTAATATAAGGCTTTTTCTTCTTTCAGCTATTTTTTTTATTTGAGGTCTTGATAAAATGGTATCTAACTTTCTAAACGTATTTCCCATGGCTAAACGATTAAAGTCCTGTACCCTCACTTCACATTCTCGATCTCTATCATTATACGCAATGCAATCGCTTGAATCAGCCTTTATTATTTGTGCTTGTTCAATTTTTGTTTGTGTCTCGGCTAATGCTTTCCTCTTCTTTTTACGCTGTTTTTCAACAAAATTAATTTCATCAATTTCCCCTTGAGGTAATGGAGGTTTTTCTTGAGAGAAAGCCACCGTTTGGATCAATAATATGAGGAGTAAAGTAGGAAAATAGTTCATTTTTTGATTTTTCATAGGTTAAAATAGAATAAAAAAAGGCCTGAAAACAGGCCTTTTAAAGGTTTATAGAGTTTGAGTAGGGTTACTACAAGGATAAGTCGCATCTATATCTTTTTCATAGATGTCAATGCTAAAATCCTTACTATTATATGAAGAACTATAAACAGAGAATCGAACATATAGCTCAGAACCAATACTCTGCTTAACTCGCCCTCCTGAAAGAAGACCTGTTTTATCATCTGTCAAGGAAGACCATACCCCGTTATGATTTGAAACCCATACTTTAGTGTCTGTATTACTCGCTGTACCAGTCACTGCAAGAGTAGAAATATCATAACATGCATCTCCATCACTATAAATAGACAATTCAATATACTTTACACCACTAG
>CAZLBO010000346.1:0-3140 GCA_964557725.1 uncultured Bifidobacteriales bacterium
TAATCGCTCAAAGAACCACCTGCACGCAAAAGTGCGATTCGATTCGCCCCTGCCGCTCCTGTAAGTTTACTTCTAACCGCTGCACGTACTGCATTGTAAAGCACTCCGTTATCTTTAGAAAACGCTTCTATCGCCATAGACAATAAAGCTTCAATCGAAGAGCCTGCTAAGTTTGCATCATTAAGATAAGCGGTTAAAGCCGTTACTGTAGCTGTTTCAGATGCGATTAAATTCAATTCTCTGATGAGAAAAAGTTTAATATTTACATCGTGCCCTTTTGCAAGTTCTGCAACTAAAGCCTTCTCATGATTACTTCGAGCGGTTCCCCCTGCAAGGACAGCCGCTTGGGTTAATTTTCTCATATTAATCCGCAACAACTGATCGCCACCCTGTGATATAGGTTTTAAGCCTGATACTGTGGTGGCAAAATTCTGTGCAGAAGAAAGGCTAAAAGAGAAAAGAAGGCCTGCAACAGCCCATTTTGTTATTTTCATAGCTAATTTCATCTTATACTCCCATTTCGTTAATAGTCCAAGGCGCTCTCATCGGCTGATTAATCATTCGATTGGCTTCATCATCATTAATAAAGCGTTGAGTCGCATTGTCAAAATTTAGTTTACGGTTAAGTCTTATTGCAATAATAGCAAGGTTAACAAGTGTGGTAGAACGATGACCATTAACTTCATTTAAGGCAAATTTTTGTTTTGTTTTAATCGCATCACCAAATTTTTTGATCACTTTTGGCAAAGCAGGTTGAGCTGCCACCGCCGTATTCACATCTAAATTTGAAACGCCTCCTTTTTGCAAATAGCCATTAGATCCTTCTAAATATTTATCACTGGCCGTTCCATCCCCATCCAAAATAATTGTCGTTCCATCTGCCCATTTAAGTGTTACCTTTTTCCAAGGCTTTGCAATATAAGGGTGTTGATCATCTGTGATAGGGGTGATTTCTGAAGGGCTTTCATTGTCTTTGCCCAAAATAAACTGAGCAGGATCTAAATAATGTAACCCCATATCGCCCAATCCACCTCCATCATAATCCCAATATCCACGAAAATTCGTATGTACATGACTTTTATTATAATCTCTCCAAGGACGTGGGCCTAACCAAAAGTCATAGTCTAGGTTTTTAGGAATTGCTTGGGGAGTTTGTGCATAGTTTCCTTGCCAAGCCTCTAGTTTCCAGTCAAACCCTGATTTTGCTCCAATAGTACAAGTTAATGGACCTCCTAAAATACCACTATTTACCAACTTCCTGCAAAATGTAGAGTCTCGTCCCAATTTGTAAAAAGCACCTGTTGTAAAGCGAAACCACGTGTTGAGTCTAAAAATAGTGCCATTTCGACGACAGGCCTCTACCACTGCTTCTCCTTCCCCAATCGTTCGAGTCATGGGTTTTTCACAGAAAACAGCTTTTCCTGCATTTGATGCCGCAATAGAAATTAACCCGTGCCAATGGGGAGGTGTAGGAATATGAATCACATCAATATCATCACGCGCTAAGACATCTCTAAAGTCTCGATACCCTTTGGTACCCGCAGGGGTCTTCTTCAATGTAGAGTCAATATGAGCCTGATCCACATCACAAATAGCTAAAAGATTTGCACTATAAGTACCCATGTTCTTACCCAAATGGCCTTGGCCCATTCCACCAACACCAACAACAGCTTTCGTCAATTGGTCACTTGGTGCAAGACACCCCTTGCCCATTACATGTCTTGGGATAATGCTGAATAATGCGATGCCAACAGCTCCGCCTTTAATTACCTTACGACGCGAAATTTCATTTTTTTTCATAAAAATCTTCTCCAGAATAAAACTTAACTTTCTGACAATGTCCTGAATATACCTCAAAAAGTGTAACTACAAAGCCAAAATAGCGTTTTTTTATCATTTTTATTCTTTTTTCTTTCTTGATTGACCCCAAGTATTCGTAATTTTTCACTATGCTATTGACAGTTAAACCTTTTGTAATACTTTATAATTAAATTTAAACAGGTAAACTAAACCCCTTCAGCGAGAAAAATAATGAAAATCACTTTCAACAGTAAGTCTTGTCCATTTCTTATTGGAGTTTTTGTTTTGTTTATGGCAACCACCACATACAATCAAACTTCAACAGTCAAACTAGCTAAACCCAACAAAGAGGGTTGGATTCAATTATATGACGGAACAAATGACAGTAACTTTTACACCCAATACAAAAACAAAAACAAAGGCACCTTCCCCGATAATGTTTTTACAAAGGGAGGGGGCGATACTATCAGCGTTACAGGTAAACCCACTGGTCACGTCATTTTTAAGCAATCTTTCTCTCATTATAAAGCAAAATTTCAATTTCACTATCCCAACAATAAATATGGAAATTCAGGCTTATTACTCCATATACAACCAGATGACCCTACACTGGGTACCTTATTTCCCCGTTCACTTGAAAGTCAGGGAGACCCTAGTCAAGGCATGGGAGAACTTTGGTGTATTAGCAACGTGTGGGTCACCATTCGCGTGCGCCCTGGAATAGGACCAGGCGGAAATTACTTTGGAAATGTCGCTGTTTATGACCCCACTATGCCCGAAGTAACTTATGGTAACATAAATCCAAAAGGCCGTCGGGCTATAGCGGGTATAGAGGGGTGGGCAACTCCTGTACTCACTCCTGAAATGAATGATCAATGGGTAGAAATGGAAGTGGATGTCCATGGAAGTGATAGCATTGCCCATAAAATCAATGGAAAAACAGTCATAAAATACCGCAACCCTCGAGTCGCCATAACGAAAGACTCAAGTAAGGTAGATGCCCTCGTCGAAAAAGTACTCGATAAAGGCTTATTAGGCTGGCAATCAGAAGGTGTCCCAGTTTTATACCGAAATATCATGATTAAATTGTATCCTGAAGATCCTCTTTATGCAGAACTTTACCCCACATCTGTTTCAAAAAAACCTTCCCTTTTGAATAGCACTGTAATAAAGGCGATTAAGGGTGGAATAACAGTCACAGGTTCTAAAGGTAAAGCATACCAAATTCAAATCCGAAGCCTTAATGGAAAGTTAATCAAAGAGTTTTCAGGAAGCTCTGATAAATCCTTTCAAATCCTAAATAATCAAATAACATCAGGTTTGTTTTTTGTACAAATTTC
>CAZLBO010000347.1:0-3137 GCA_964557725.1 uncultured Bifidobacteriales bacterium
TAACAGAATTGATGGCAGTGATCAAAAAAGATTAACCCCTTTAAGCAAACATCCCCTTCAACCCACTCTCATTCGCCTGTGAAATACCCCTTTCAGTAATCAATCCTGTAATCAATCGAGCAGGAGTGACATCAAACCCATAATTGAGAGCCGGAGACTCTTCGGTAGTGATTAAGAAGCTTGTTACTCTACCGCCTTCTTTTCCTTCCATGTATTTGACTTCATCTCCTGAGCGTTCTTCAATAGGAATGTTTTTAATCCCGTCTGTCAGAGTCCAATCGATAGTGGAAGAGGGAAAGGCCACATAAAAGGGAACTTGGTTGTCATGTGCTGCAAGAGCCTTGAGGTAGGTGCCAATTTTATTGGCGACATCTCCGTTTCGCGTCACTCGGTCGGCTCCTACAATAACTAAATCCACTTGGCCGTGTTGCATTAAATGGCCTCCTGTGTTATCGGAAATCAATGTATGTGGTACGCCATGTTGTTGAAGTTCCCATGCGGTTAATCGGGCTCCCTGATTCCTTGGTCGTGTTTCATCCACCCAAACATGAACATCAACGCCCTCATCAAAAGCCTTATAGACAGGAGAGAGAGCAGAACCAAAATCAACAAAAGCGAGCCAGCCAGCATTACAGTGAGTAAGGATGTTTACCGTTTTATTCTTCTTTTGACGAGAAAGATCTTTAATTAATTGAGCCCCGTGTTCTCCAATAGCCTGACAACATTGAGCATCATCATTGGCAATTTGGCGAGCGCAATTTAAAACGGCCTCAATGGCTTGAGCATTGTTTTTTATTTGATGGATAGATTTCAAAGTTTTCTCAACAGCAACCCTTAAGTTAACGGCAGTGGGTCGTGTTCTTAAAAAAAGAGGTGCCCATTGATGAAATGCGTCTGTAAAACGAGGAGAGTCTTTTAAACTAAGGGCTGCGAGATACATGCCATAACCTGCCATGGCTCCAATTAAACCAGCCCCCCGTACCCACATTTCTTCAATAGCTTGACAAGCACGTTCAGGAGTAGAAATATCAACAATAACAAACTTAAACGGAAGCTGTCGTTGGTCTATGATTTGTAGGGTTGAAGTGTCTTTTTCCCAAAGGGTACGGTAGGGAACTCCTGCGACCTTCATTTTAGATTCATAAAAGTCTGTATTTCCGATTCAGTGAGGATTCGACTATATATTCGGATGTCATTCATAAGACCTTGAAATTGATTGATAACAGTAGGGCTAAATTCTCTTGCTCCTATGCGGAAGCTTGTTGGAGTGGCTTTGATAGGCCCAATGACAAAGTCGGCGGTTTTATCTTCTTTTCCATCAATGTATGTTGTCACAGAAGAAGTTTCATTGGCGTGAAATTCATAGACCATGGCAACATGTCTCCAGCCTTGTTGCTCGGTTATGGGTTGAACTCCTGTAAAATCGATGGAATTAGTGTAACTATAGATTTGTACTTTGAGAGTTCCCTCTTTACTGAGTGAAAAATTAAAACTTCGTTCCCCTTCTTTGTCTTTCGCAACAATCATTTGATAACTGTTTAAGCTTACTTTTATCCATGCCGTGACGCTAAATGAACTAGAAAACTTCCCCAAACTTTGTCCGGGAAAATTGGAATCAAGAGTGTTGTCCGGAATCTCAATATAGGACGTTCCATTTCCCAGGTAAGCTTTTTCGTGAAAATGCCCTAAACCCCATCTTTCACGCCCTACAATGCTTCCGTGTTGCTGGTGCACAGAGAGGTCACTAATGGTTTTCCCTTGTCCTTCGTTTAAAGGCCAGTATCCAAGAAGCCGTTTGGTTTCAAGGGGCTCTACATCGTCTGTGACGCAGTTAGCGAGAACGAATAGGGAGAAGAGAAATGGAATTAATATTTTCATAATTTACTTTGTCTTTAGTATAAACAAATAAAAGTAGTTTTTTTAGGCCTATGATGAAATAAAGTGTTTTGTCATTTAAAAAAAAATAAAAGTTTTTTATTCTCAAGAAATGGAATTTGCTTATGTCAATGGAAAGATAGTACCTGCACACAAAGCCGTTCTTTCTATTTTTGATAGAGGACTTGTGTTAGGAGATGGATTATTTGAAACCCTTAAGGCGGTAGACTATGTCCCCGAATTTTATAAGGAGCACTATTCTCGCCTAAAAAAGTCAGCCAAACGCTTAAAACTTCATCTTCCAGTATCAGAAGATGGTTTACTAAGCATAATAAACACGCTTTGTAAAAAAAGTAAGCTTAAAATGGCAGTGGTGAGAATAACCTTGACGAGGGGTATGTACACTGGGGGGCTGGCAATTGACCCTACGGTTGAGCCAAGTTTAATGGTTTCGGTGAGAGAGGTTCCCGCAGAAAATAAAAGATTAATTGAAAAAGGAGTAAATGTTGCTGTGAGTTCAATTAATAAAATAGCGACCTCAGGGTTAGACCCTCAGCTTAAATCAACTAATTATTTGGCCAATATCTTTGCGAAAGCAGAAGCGGATCAAAAGGGGTGTTATGAAGCTATTTTACTGGGGGAAAAGGGTGAAATTGCGGAATTGAGTACGGCTAGTTTTTTTGTGGTCATCAAAGGAAGGGTCTATACTCCTCCCATTGATACAGGGATTCTTCCTGGAATTACAAGGCAACAAGTCTTAAAACTGCTTCAACATGGGCGTCTAGACTTTCAAGAAAAAAAGGTATTTTTAAAAGAAATGCCAAAATTTGAAGAAGCTTTTTTGACCTCGTCTGTACGAGGAGTGATTCCCATTGTTAAAATAGACAAAAAAATGATTGGAGAGGGGAGACCCGGAGTACTTACTAAAAAACTGTGGCAAATGTACATCGATAGATGTGGGAAGAATCGCTTAAAATGTGCAAAATCAATAAAAAGTGAAAATTAAGTAAAAAGGGACTTGGCTATTTTTTGATTTTTCATTAGTTTTGGTGCGCAAATTTTGAGCAATAAAAGAAGTTCTTTTGTTAATTAGGGTTTTGCCAAAGTAGCTCAGTTGGTAGAGCAGCTGATTTGTAATCAGCCGGTCGTAGGTTCGACTCCTATCTTTGGCTGAAAATTGGAAATATGAGGGTCTGTGCCCGAGTGGTTAATGGGGGCGGACTGTAAATACGCTGGCTTCGCCTACGGTGGTTCGAACCCAC
>CAZLBO010000348.1:0-3134 GCA_964557725.1 uncultured Bifidobacteriales bacterium
AGACATATAGGGTTTTACTTCCAATTTGGCCCCATACTTATTTGGTCTGTTATATCCGGAGTACTTATTGCCACACTTATTTACAAACTTGAAAATGAACTCAACTTATTATTTGAACCCTTTACACTTAAAAAACCTAGACTTAACCCCTCGCACAAGATTCCTCGTATTCCCTTAGTATTGCGGTTTAGCCCTTTATTCATTGCCTTTTTTGTCCCTTATGTATACTTTCAAATCGCCTTATTTATCCTTCTTTGCCTTATATTACATCGGGTAGCCATTAAAGTCACGTTATTCTCTTGGCCTTTTCTTATTTATTTAGCTTGGTTTCACTTATTTAATACCGAAGGCCATTATATTTTTAAACAATGGATTACCCAAGAGGGGCTTCAGCAGTTTACTTATTACACGACACGATTACTGAATTTAATGATATTAGGGAAGTGGTCGGCTCAATACCTAAGCCAATTCCAATTTTTTAGGCGTGACTCCCTATACATAACGGGTTTCTTAAATACATTGCCTCTTTTACCCAAACTTTTCCCTCTCAGTTTACAAGCTGGCCAAACTCTATTATCATTAATAGTGAAGAGAAGGAACTGGAACACAAAATTTGCTGATTTTATGAAAGACTTTAAACAAGAACTCATAAAAGAAAATGACTTGAAATAGGCATTTTAAGCAAAAAAACACTACCTATTTCTAGGTATACATGATTATTTTTTTTTATTGGACTCCTGTAAAAAAAATCTTGAATTTACATAAAAACAGATAGATAATGGAAACAAGTATTAATAAGAGTAAACGAATGAATTGTTTTAACCGCAATTATCAGGAGCAAAGGGCATTATGCTAACTACTGGAGAAGTCGCCAAATTATTTCAAGTTTCGGCACAAACGGTTATAAACTGGTTAGATCAAGGCCGAATGCCTTATGAGAGAATCGGTAGAGGCCCTCGTCGCCTTACAGAAGAGACTGTTTTAAATTACATCAAAGAAGTGGGCATCTCACCCAATGCTTTGGATCAGTCCATTTATGAAAAGCTTGTACGGCGATTGTACGCTTTTAATCAGGATGTTAAAAGTTCTGCGGTCGCTATTGTTAGTACCGAAATGAGCTTTATCGGATGGAATGATGAAGCCCACAAGCAAACAGGTATTTCCTCTGTAGAAATACTAGGTAAACCTATTAATGAGGCTCTTGAACGAGTCGAAGGACGGCAAGAAAGTATCGATCAGATCTTAAAAGGTGAATGGAATAGTAAATCACTAGAGATAACTGCCTATCAAAAATCCCATAGTGGAAATTCAAACAGAGTGAACCTTACTATTACTAAGTTTTACGCTCAAGAACAAATGGCAGGATATGCGATTGTGTACGGAAAAAAAGAAAACTAACTCACATCAATAGAAATAAAAAACATCTCTAGGGTACTTGGCATACAAGTGCCCTATTTTTTTTCATCAATGACACCAGCAGACATCACTAATTTTGCAGCCTGCTCCATTGGCATATCTAGCAAAGTTACATCCTCTTTAGGTACAAAAATAAGAAAGCCACTAGTAGGATTAGGAGTAGTAGGAATAAAAATTGACCATGTTTCCCTGCCTATTGCCTCTTTAACATCCCCCGAAGTTTCAGCGGTCACAAAGCCTATACTATAGATACCTTTACGAGGGTATTCAATTAAGGCCACCTTAGACTTCTTTTTCTTTTTATTAAAGATAGTTTCAATTAACTGCTGAACCGTAGCATAAATTCCTCGGACAAGGGGGATTTTATTGACCAATCGATGTGCTAGCCCCACCACCTTTTCGCCAAGGAAGTTTCCCCCGATAACTCCAACGCCGATAATAAACCCGACGAGAACCACAAGTTCTAAAAGGGGGAAAAGAGGAATTCCCATCCAATTTAATACTCTGTATATATGCTTGAGAACTAAACTCGATAAAATTTCATAGAACTTCCAAAACAGAAGTACTGTTACAGTAATAGGGATTAATATCAACAATCCTCGTAAAAAATAATTTCTTAATTCCTTAATCATTTTGTTTTAATGGTGCCTTGTAAAGTTTGTATACTTTTTCACCTGGCTTGGCCATTCCCAATTCCATACGAACCACCTTTTCCAAGTAAACCATATCATTTTCTAACTGTGATCTCACCTCGTCCAAATTAATCTTTTCTTTTTTTAAGCTATCAATGGAAAACATTAGTGCTTTATTCTTTTGATGCATACTCATTTGATTAAGTACACCACTTGAACCAGATAACCAGCTATAACATACCCAACCAGCCACTGCCAGTATCAGGTATCGGCCCCACTTAAATTTTTTCTTATCCATAGCTTGCCCGCTGACAGTATACTGAACCAGGCTTTCTCTCAATTAATCCATTCACCTCTAGGTTGAGTAAAATAGGTAATATATGATAGGAGGGGGTACCGCAAAATTCACTTATTTCATCGATGTTGCGTTCATCCCCCAAATAGCCCATCAGCTTCTTTTCATGAGGATTCAGAGAGTTGATCTTTTCTAATGCCCATGGAGAAATAGTTTTATTTAAAACCTTTGGAGCCCTTTTTACTTTTGTTTTAGCGCCTTTTATTGCCACATGAGCAACCTTTTCGGTTTCTACTGGGTTTACAATTTCTTGGGGGTGCATCACAGGGATAGCATCTTCTTGTATTAATCGATTAGGGCCATCACACTTTCGGTCAAAAATAGAGCCTGGAACCGCATAAACCGATCGATTCTGAGCTTTTGCGTATTTACAGGTAATTAAGGCTCCACTTTTCAGGCCCGCCTGAGTCAACAGAACTCCCTGACTTAAACCTGAAATAATACGATTTCTCAAAGGGAAATTTCTGACATTAGGGTGACTACCCATAGGAAATTCAGAAATAATGGCTCCTTTTTCCGCAATAGTCTCCATCAAGTCTTTATTCTCTGGGGGGTATACCCAGTCTAAACCACACCCAAGTACCGCTATCGTATACCCCTTTTTATTTAAAGTAGTTTGATGGGCCAATGTATCTACTCCTCTTGCCAACCCCGAAACCACTCCATAACCCGCAGAAGCTAAATATCCCACCATCTGTTCTGTTACCGTGATTCCATAAGAAGAAGGGCTT
>CAZLBO010000349.1:0-3128 GCA_964557725.1 uncultured Bifidobacteriales bacterium
CTGATCCGGATCCTGAGCTTCCTGATACACCAGATGATGATCCTATCCTTGAACAGCTTGGTGAGGTAGGGGAACAGTTAACACGAAATGCTTTCTTGGCGTTAGGTTTATTCCCTAATTTAGACTATAACATATTGATTGATGATGATAGGCTTGTAGATTATGGTAATGATAATCCTTGGGCTGATTCTACCGACCGTAACCTGGAGCTTTATAATGGGCCTGCCTTTGATGAGGATTGGCATGAGTTTGATCATTTTGGTGGACCGTTTGGTTCTAATCCATGATAGTATAATTTTTCATGGTAAGCCATTTTAAACAATAGCTTAGCATGAATTAAGTCATCACGTTTATGAGTCTTTATTCTATTGATACTCGTTTTGATATTATCGTTGTTTCAGTTCTTGAATTGTTTTATTAACTTATTGAATACACCTCTATTTAAAAGGGATGTTTATGAAAAAAAATCATTACCATTTTTTATCACTATTAATTTTTTCTTCTATTAATATTTTTTGATATTGGCAAGTTTTCGTATTTAAAAAATATTTGATCTTGCTATAAGTGTAAAGGTTTGGATAGGGTAGAAGTCTTATGATATCTCAACGAATTACATTAAAGGAATTTTCTAAAAAGGTTAAAGAAGGTTTTAAAGAAGGTGAAGTGCTAGTGGATGTTAGGAGTCCAGAGGAATCTAAGATTTTCTATATAGCGGTTAAGAACTCGATACAGGTGCCTTTACATGAGATAGCGAATCAAGCACAAAAGTTAAAGAAGTACGACAAACTGTATCTTTATTGTTCAGGTGGTGTGCGTTGTAAAACAGCTTGTAAAATATTAGAACAAAAAGGTCTGGAGAATCTTTTTTATGTTGAGGGTAGTATTGGGAATTGGATTAAGGAAGGGCTGCCCGCTAAAAAAGATCAAGGAATTATTCTTTCTATTCAAAGGCAGGCTTATGCCTTGTTTGGTGTTTTGGTTCTGTCGGGATCTTTGTTGTCTTTTGTTAATCCATACTTCATTTGGCTTCCTGTCGCTGTGAGTTTAGGGCTTATTGCAAATAGTATTAATGGGTTTTGTTATTTAAAAAAGACATTGAGCCGAATGCCTTGGAACCAATAAGGGGAACATTTTCATCGATTAAAGCATGTATAAACACTTTGTAGATAAATTTGGTGAAGGCGCATTTATTGATTATGCTCAATTTATTGATGAGGCTTTGTTTTCTCAGGGAATAGGCTACTATAGACAACCTCGAGAAAGAGTAGGCAAGGCTAGAGATACTGATTTTTATACGGCTGCGAGTTTGGGGGCTGTGTTTTGGAAAATGGTATTGGCAGCTGGGGCACACTTTTCAAAGAACAAAGAAATATTTGTAGAAATAGGGGCAGAGCCTGGAGGGTATGATTATCAGGATGAGCTGGAATCGCCATTTGAGAAGGCGTTGAAGTTACGGCTTGGAGATGAGCTGGATATTCCGGAGTCTGCTATTGTGTTTTCAAATGAACTTTTAGACGCACAGGTTTTTCATAAGATGCGTTTTATTGATGGAGTATGGAAGGAGATCGGGCTAAAGGTTGGGCATAAGGCTTTGGATGAAGTTGTTTTGCCGGAAGTTAATGAAAAATTGATCCCGCATCTGTCATGTTTTCCTAATGAAAGAACAGAGGGTTATACGATTGATTTTCCGCTGGGTTCAATAAGCTTGCTGGATGGAATAGCGAAACAGAATTGGACAGGGACGTTGATGTTTTTTGATTATGGGAAAAGCTGGGATGAATTGTGTGCTGTTTCTCATGAAGGTACGGCGCGGGCTTATTGTAACCATTGTCAGAATAACAATATTTTGAAGTACCCAGGGAAACAGGATATTACACATCATGTTTGTTGGGATTTTTTAAAAGACGTGCTAAAGGATAATGGCTTTCGTGATATAACGGTTTATACGCAAGAGAGTTTTTTCGTAAAACATGCTGGGAATGTAATTAAAGAGATTATAGAGGAAGGAGCCGGTCAATTCAGTGAAGATAAGCAGGTATTGCAGGGATTATTACATCCAGGGCAGATGGGGAGTAAGTTTCAGATCTTGTTGGCTAGCAGATAGGCTATGTAAATATTTATACTTGATCTACCTCGGGTAATATTTCATAATATCCTCTACAATGTGTGCATATAATATCCTGATATCCCCAGTAGGCAACAAAACCCCTTTAATTAAGATTTTAAAAGAAGTTTTAGATCCATTTGGTGGTCAAGTAATTGGCTTGGATATGGACTCTGAAGCACCTGGGGCGATGCATTGTGATGAGTTCCATATGGTGCCACCTGCAGACTCGCCAGATTATTTCAACTACATTAATACATTTATTAAGAAGTATGATATAAGCTTGATTATTCCGATGGGTGATCATGAACTCGGCTTATGGAGTCAGAAAGTAGATGAAGGATTTTTCAATATACCAGTAGCGATTTCCTCACAAGAGGCCCTAGAGATTTGTAATGACAAGCATAAGACACATCATTGGCTTGAAGAAAACGGGTTTTCAACGATAGCAACTTATACGTTAAATCAAATTGAAGAAGTTAAAGAAAAATTAAAATTTCCTGTATTTGCAAAAGATCCGGTTCAGGATGCAACGAAGCATTTCAAATTGGTTTATGATGCAGCAGAGCTGAGTAATTTGCCAAAGGATTGGTTGATCCAGGAATCTTTTAAAGGTGAGGCAGAGTTTACGATTAATGCGTATGTTGACCGTAAGGGTGAGATTACTACAATAATTCCACATCGCCGTATCGAAATAGAGGATGGGGCTGTTTCTAGAGGTATTACATTGAAAGATGATGTGCTTATTGAGTTGGCAAGGCGTGTGATTAGCCAGTTACCGAAGCTTTATGGGCCGCTAAATATTCAAGTTTTTTATGACCCCCAGAAAGGTTTATTGAAGATATTTGATATTAATTTACGCTTTGGAGGTGGGTATCCGTTGCCACACCATGCTGGTGGGAATTTTTTTGAGTGGTTGATTAAAGAAAATATAAATAGTGAAGAAATTGAGCCGTTAGAAAGCTTCAAGGAAGGTGTTCGCCTTAAAAGGAATCACGATAAGGTAGAAATTTACGTTTAAATT
>CAZLBO010000350.1:0-3125 GCA_964557725.1 uncultured Bifidobacteriales bacterium
TAGGTGTAGTAGGGCTGTCGTAATATACTCCCCTACAGAGTTGCTATTACAGCCTGGGGCATGGGCAAAAGTAATATTTTTTTGAGTCAAATAATTAAGGTCGATGTGATCGGTACCAATGGTAGCAGAACCTACAAATTGAATAGGTGTCTCTTGGAGTAAGTTCTGATGTACTTTAGTGATAGAACGTACAATGAGAGCATCTGCTTGCTTTAAGTCTTCTGACTTGAGACTTCGGCCGGCAAAAAGGTGAACGGAACCAAAATTCTGGAAAATTGTTTGCCCTTGAGGGATATTTTGATCGATATAAATATTCACAAATAACTAATTTTATTAAGGTAAAAATTAAGTTTAATTTTCTATGACGCTGGTTTTAAGGGTCAATGATAAAAAAGTGAGTAGATAATGGATGAATTGACGAAATGGATTAATAATCGGTTACCAGATATTGTAAATAATCTGGAAAAAAACACTTCGAAAGGTTCTTTAGCAGAATGTCGAAAAGGGGTGAATATTGCCTCTCGTGAGAAGATCTTCCAAGTATTGGATCAAAGTCTTGCCGTATTGTTCCCTGGTGTTTTAGGGGATGAGTCTGTCTTAGATAAAGGACTAAATTTATTTATAGGGGATCACTTAAGAAGTGTGGTGCCGGCTTTGACCGTACAGATTGAACAAATTTTATGTTATGTCTCAGAGCAAAAAGGAGAAGACCCGAAGTCTAACTTAAAAAAAGCGCGTGTGGCCACTTATGCTTTTGCAGAAGAACTTTTAAATATTCGCAAGGTATTGTTGACGGATGTAGGAGCTGCTTATGAAGGAGATCCTGCAGCAATCTCACAAGATGAAGTTTTGATGAGTTATCCTTGCATAGAAGCTATTGCGACCTTTAGAATTGCTCATCAACTTTATTTATCGGGAGTGCCTATTATTCCCCGTATTATGACAGAACGGGCTCATTCTCGAACGGGAATTGATATACATCCTGGTGCAACCATTGGTTCGTCTTTTTTTATTGATCATGGTACGGGGGTTGTCATAGGTGAAACTACGATTATAGGCAAGCGGGTGAAGTTATATCAGGGGGTGACTCTTGGTGCATTGAGCTTTCCGAAGGACAAAGATGGTAGTTTAATTAAAGGGGTTAAACGGCACCCTAATATCGAAGATAATGTGGTAATTTATGCGGGAGCGACTGTTTTGGGGGGAGAGACGACAATTGGTAAAAACTCCATAATAGGGGGGAATAGCTGGGTGACTTCTTCTGTGGAGGCCAATACAATAGTTAAAACAGAAACATCACGGTCTAAAATACAGAGAAAATAATGGCTTTTGTCTTTTTTACTGAATGAGTGGTACAATAGCTACAGTTGGTATGAAGACAAAACAAACAAGTTCATCTTTTCCCATTGCTATTGTTGGCCCCAAAAGTTCTGTTCCCTGTGGGATACAAGACTATGTGCAAAAGGTATATGAAGTTTGGAAAAGTAACCTTGTGGAAGGTGAAAGTGTTGATTTCCTGAGTTATCAAGAAGCACTAGAAAATGTACCTTTAATCAATTATCATAAAATTTTTATCCATTATGAAGCCTCTTTAGTTCCTTCGGAAACCTATTTAAAAGAGTTGAATTGTACCTACCCTCAAAAAGTATATGTCACCCCCCACGAGGTATATGAGGAAGATCCCTTTGCATATCCTTACCCTAAAATCCAGAGTCGTTTTTGGCCTTTATTAAAATGGAAACAGTTGAGGTATAAACTAAAACATAAGGACTATCAAAAAGAAAAACAGTTACAGAGTAGGGGCTATGATGTTTATAAGACGATTCCCTTATGTCAGGTGAATTGGGAAGCCTTAAAAAAAACAGGTGCAAATAATTTACTCCCTGTTGTTCCATTTGCTTCTCTACCGTTAACATCAAGAAATGAGAAGTTTAAAAAAGAAGCGAGAGGACTAGGGAATTACTTTCCGGAACCTCCACAATTTGTTTTGGGTCTATTTGGGTTTCTATCTCCTGCAATTGATTACGAAATTGTTTTTAAAGCTCTTTCTCAATGCCCTCAAGAGGTGGGACTACTGCTAATAGGAGGAGGCAAAGAGAATGGTGAAAAAGAAAAAATGAAGAAAAAAATAAAGGACTTGGGGTTAAAAAATAAAGTAGGGATGACGGGGTATGTGTTAAGTACAGAATTAGAATCGTTTTTTGATTTATGTCAGGCTTTTGTTTGTCCTTTTAAGTTTAAAAGTAATTCAAGTTCTTTGCTGAGATTGAGCATTTATGATAAACCTCTTTTAACATCTGACATTCCTTTAACGCAGGAGTTAAAAGGTCTAGGTTTGGCTTTAAACTTTTATAAAAATGCTTCTGATATTGTGACTTTTTGTGTTAAAGGCCTTAATGGAAAGCTTTATCAAAAAAAACAAAACTATCCTTATTCGTTTAAAAAGGTGATAGAAATGTACCGTTTAAGTTAAGAACTTTCTTTTAAAGGGTTAATTTCTATTATTGGGAGATGAAATACACAGCCGTATCCCTTTTAGGGAAAAAAAAGAAAATGCTCGGATTAATGCTTATTATGACTTTTACTGCTTGCGAGGGCTCGAAAGAGTCTGTAAAAGAGCCTGAAAGCCAAAAGGCAACTCCTGTCTCTCCAGTAGTAAAGAAGGGGGCTCCTCAAAATGCTACAGAAATGCATGAGGCTTTGGCAAAAGAAAACCCTCAATACAATAAAAAGGGTAAGTTTCACTTTGAGCAAGGGAAGTTGGTTGCGGCGGACTTAACACAAGCAGGGGTTCAAAACCTTTCTGCTTTAAAAGGAGCTTCTCTTAAACAATTAATTTTGTCTGGTAATCCCTTGGAAGATTTATCTCCCCTTAAGGGCCAGCCTTTGCAATTATTGGATTTACTGCAAACCAAAGTAAAGAGTATTGAGTCATTGGCAGGGATGCCACTTAAACAATTGTATTTGGATAATACAGAAGTTACCAATTTGGACCCCTTAAAGGGGATGATGTTAGTTAAACTTTACTTAAATAGTACTCCCGTTCAATCATTGGAAGCACTTAAAGGCAACCTTTTAAAAGATTAAATTTAATTTGAACACAGGGTTAGGAATTTGCATCAATT
>CAZLBO010000351.1:0-3113 GCA_964557725.1 uncultured Bifidobacteriales bacterium
TTTTAATTTCCGTATCTGTTTACTTGCCTCTACCCCATCCATTACTGGCATTTGCATATCCATAAGAACAATTTGATATGACTTTTTCTGTACCATTGCTAGTGCTTCGGCCCCATCATTCACAATATCTGCATTTAACTTTAACCCTTTTGCCATTTTTCCTATTACTTTTCGATTAATCAAATTATCATCGGCAATTAACACCTTCACCCCTGCAATATCATCACTCACATCATATTTGGTTAATAACGCACCTCCTTTTTGGACGCCTCGTCTAGTCACTTCCAACAGGCACTTTTCAAGTTTACCTTCACTTAATGGAAGAGATAATAAACCTTGATAACCTGCTGACAAAGCCTCCTCTCCATCTCCTCGCATAAAATTTGTCGTACTATATAGTACCAACGGAACGTTCTGATAATGTTCTAAAGCCCGTATTCTTTTTCCTAACATTAACCCATCAATCACAGGCATTAAATAATCTGAAATAATTAGGTCGAATGAAGGTGTCTTTTCGTTTTTTAACATTTTTAAAGCTTCAAAGGGATCTGAAAAAACAGTGACAAGGCTTCCCCATTTTTTTGCATAACGCTGAAAAGTTAAGTGTTGGTTTTGTGAGTCATCAATGTATAATATTTTAACACCAACTAAATCTTGCCTATTCTCTTTTGCTTTTTCTACTGATTTGCTCTTTGCTAATTGACAAGTAAACTTAAACTCTGAGCCTTGACCTTCTTTACTCTCCACCCAAATACGCCCTTTTAACAACCCCGTCAACTTCATACAAATGGCCAAGCCTAATCCTGTCCCTCCGTACTTACGAGAGGTTGACATATCCGCTTGGGAAAAGGGTTGAAATAACTTTTTTATTTGATCTTTTGAAAGTCCAATGCCCGTGTCCTTTATCGTAAATTCAAGTGTATACTTTCCTGCCCTTTCTCTGACAATTCTTACTTTTAGAGTCACCCCTCCCTTGCTGGTAAACTTAATTGCATTTCCCACTAAATTATTTAATATTTGCCTTAATCTCCCAGGGTCACCTAAAAGCCACAGTTCGCCGACTCCCCCCTCAGGTTTATACTCTAAAGAGAGCCCCTGACCAAATGCTTTATTTTTAAACAATTTAACTGTATTTAAGCATAGTTGAGAAAGCTCAAAAGGAATAGATTCCAATTCCATTTTCCCCGCTTCAATTTTTGAAAAATCTAAAATATCTGTCAAAATGGTTAAAAGAGTCTGACTAGAGTCTCGTATGGTATGCAAAGAGTCCGTATCCTCTTTTGAGAACTCCTTTTCAAGCATAATATCCACCATCCCAAAGATCCCATTCATGGGGGTTCTGATTTCATGACTCATGGCGGCTAAAAACTCAGACTTTGATTTAGAAGCTTCAAGTGCTTTTTCTGTTTCTTTTCCTAAATCTTTTGTTCTCTCATCAATTTTCGAATCGAGAGTTAGCATAGATTCTCTCAGAGAAAGCCTCATTTTCTCAAATGTATGTTGAAGACTTCCTAACTCATCTTTTCGATTGACAGTTATAGGTGTATTCAGATCTCCTTTTTCAAGTCTTTTGGCACTTTCTTTTAAATGACTAATAGAATCAATAATAAAATAGGCTACAAAAATAATTAAAAGAGCTCCCAGTATCACTCCAGCACCCACCATGATGAATGTATTCATAAAAGAAGTCGATTGATTATTTATTTTATTTAATGACTGGTTAAATAAAATATACTTTTCACTCTGATAGTTAACTATTTCCGCTTGCAATTGCCTTGCAGTTTGAGATAATAATGCTAATTCAATATGAGATTTAGACTCTACTTTTGATTTTTTATCTCTTTCACTAAAATAGCTTTCTAAAATAATTAATCCATTGAGAGAGTACTTATTAAATAATTCTTTTAATTCAGTTAAAGTCGGTTCATTTAAAGCTAGGATTAATGAAGAAGCCACACTATCAAATTGTGTAGCCACTAACTTCACGCTATCAATAAGTTCTTCATCATCTTCATGAACCGCAGTAATCAAAAAACCTTTATTTTTTTCTACCAACTGATGAAGAAAAATTGCATTTTCTAAAACAGGGTAAGTTTTTTCTTTAATTCCCAAAGAAGCTTTACTTATCTCAGAACTCCCCCAAACACCATACCCAATTGAACCTAAAGACGTAAAGAAAACAAGAAGCATTCCCCCTATTAGTTTTACTTTTAATGACAAATTATTATTCCTTTGTTTTTTGATCAAAATGATTTTCGCTATTTCTCTTTTGCATCTATTTTATCACTAATACCAAGGCCAAGTACACAAGATACTACCAACTTACTTGTCTAAGTCACAAGTTAAAGCTCTTGCGTTAGCATTTTAGGCGTAAAATCATTAGTTTTTACCAGATAAGATTATTTATAAAAGCACAGGGCTATGATTCATAAAACATTAATCATCATTAAAATACTGAACTACATGTTCTTGCATATATTTGCCTATACTTTTTTAAAGCTCATTAAGCCTTCTGATAAAGTCAAAATATGGCTCGATGGAAAAATCAATTCATGGGCTATTTACTCTATCACAGCCCTTGGCACCCACATCCAAGTAAAAAGTCCTGTTCCTCCTTCTCTCGATTGGTCGAGAAATATCTTTTTTGCAGGTAATCATCAATCCTATGCTGATATTCCTGCTATTTTAGCCGCTTCAAATAAAACTCTTGGCTTTGTCGCTAAGTATGAATTACAACGAATTCCCTTTTTAAATTACTGGATGAAGCAAGTCGGCTGTATTTTTATTAACCGGGTAAAGTACACCCAAGCTTTACGCAACCTCAAAAAATTAGCGAAAAAGGGAATGCCCTCACACTTAGTTATCTTTCCTGAGGGAACTCGTAGTAAAACAGGGCAACTTCAGCCCATAAAGGCAGGAGTTTTAAAGATAGCTTGGCAACTCGATGCCATTCTAGTCCCGACACTCTTACAAAATACCCGTTTAAATTGGGAAGATCGAAGAAATACTAGCAAAACCAAACCTATTCAAGTTGATTTTAAAGAACCAATGGATTTAGATTTGATAAAAAAGGAAAAAAAGTTTGATGCTTTTTTTAAAGAATTCGAAGATTT
>CAZLBO010000352.1:0-3111 GCA_964557725.1 uncultured Bifidobacteriales bacterium
CATCACACTATCAGAAGCAAGGGTACTATCCAATTTATTCGCAAACTGAAAAACTCTCTCTTCATAGCTCACTCGGTCTTTTTTAATTTGTGTTCGAGATCGATCGACTATCTCATACATCTGAGAAGCTGACATTTCTCTATCCCCACGAGAACGCCTCTCTCGTCGATTTAAATCGGAATTAATGTTCTCAATGGAAATGGTTTGTTTCTTAAACTTTACTCGAACATACCGCTCAGGGTTCTTTTTATCTACAATGTGATTTTCCCCATCTAGCAAATGAATAAGGATTCTCGCTCCATCCTCCGTATACTCCATCTCCGCTTTATCTGAATACATATAGCGAGGAGGCTGACGGCGCTCCCACCCATAAATTTTAACTCCCTGAAGAATATTGGTTTTATAATCAATGCTATCCACCCAAATTCTAAAATTGGGAAAGTCTTTAATCAGGCTTCTTGGTGTAATAAATGCAGGGGCATTCTTGCGACTAATGTCACTTTTAAGGCCTGCCGCTCTATGATTCGCCTTGGGCAACACCTCATTGTTAAAATACACCAACCCGATGCAAATCAAGGCTGAGACTAAAAAGATAGGAGTTAAAATACGAAGAGGAGAAACCCCATTTGCCTTTAACGCAATAATTTCATTATCTCCCGACAAACGCCCAAATGCCATCAGTGAAGCTACTAAACAGGAAATAGGAACGGAAAGGGCTATCATCCAAGCCATATTCAGAATAAAATACTCCAAAATGACCAAAGCATCTAAGCCCTTGGAGATAATTGCATCCAAAAGCTTCATCAACGCCTCAATCACAAATAAAAATGTGATAATACAGAAGGAGTATATAAAGGGCGGAATATGTTCTCGAATAACGTAAAGAGTTAGTTTCATAAAGTTAGTATTCTATTTACTCAATTTCTTGTGATTAAAATCAGATTAACACCTTTACTGGCAATATTTTTAATTTAGGATAATAAAAAATGAACGAGAGAAAGAATGATGAAATTTCAAAATAAAATGTGGTTGCTTCCTATTAGCCTCTTCCTTTTTTGTAGTTGTAGCACTTTTTCTGGCTCTCCTCCCCCAGAGCAAGTCTCAAACCAACAAAAGGCTTACTCCCCCCCTCCAAAAACCACTCGCCTTTCTCGAGAAAATCAATCCGATATAAGGGAACTCAATGCTAAAATTGCGACGATGGAACAAAAATTAAAAATTCTTGCAGATGAAGCGGCCCTGGTCTCTTCCAATAAAATAGATGAACTCGAAAATAAAATCACGATTCTCTCCGAAGAGCTCCGTTATTTAGATAAACGCTTTAACGAAAACATGAAAAACGAGAAAAGTGTTCAAATCCCCAATACTTTTAGTCCCAATCCAACGATCAGTGCCCAAAAGACCCAATTCGACCCCAATGAAGCCAAAGACTACAAACGGGCTACCGATTTATTCTATGCACGAAAATACCAACGGGCAAACCAAAGCTTTCTCGCTGTCAAAAAGAAGTACCCCAAAGGAAGCTTTGCAGATAACGCCTCTTTTTGGAGCGGAGAATGTCAGTTTGCTATGGGTGATTTTGAAAAGGCCATTAAGGCCTATGAAGCCACCTTTACCTACCCCAATACGGAAAAAGCGGACGACGCTCAATTTAAAATTGGGCGTTCTTATTTGCGTCTAGGAAAGAAGAAACAGGCTGTTATTGAACTCAAAAAACTACTATCATTGTACCCCAATAGTGAATATGTGGCACGGGCCCAAATAGAACTCAAAAAAATTAGGTGAAAATGTATCGTTTATTATTCCTTTTATTCATTTTTTTAATCATCAATTGCTCTCAAAAAAATAAGCTTTCCCATGAAGAGGACTGCAATAATGTTTATGAAAAATTGCATCTTAAATTCACTAAAAAGAAATATACTGCGACTCGAGAAGGATACGAAGACTTTTTAAGCACCTGTAACGGAACCGCTTTTATTGAACAAGCTCATTATGAACTGGTTCAATCCTACTACCTTGTTAAGGATTGGGCAGGAGCAGAAATGGAAGCAGAAGAATTCCTCCAATCCAACCCCAACTCTAAATACAATGAAATTATTTCCTTTCAATTAGCTCAAAGTTTAGCCCATCAAATTTACAGTGTAGATAGAGATCAAAAGAACACTTACAGAGCCATTGAAAAATTTGAACATTTTGCCAAGCTCTTCCCTACCTCATCTAAACTCGACAGCGCGAATGCTAAAAAAAAGGAGCTTTATCAACAGCTCGCTAATAAAGAGATACGAATTGCAAAACTTTATCTAAAATTAGGAGAGCCACAAGCCGCTGCTATTTACTTTAAAATCTCCCTTAAAGATTATAAAGAATACATAGATAAAAACTTAATCTACCTTCATTTAGCCGAATGTTACATTCGACTCAATCAAATCAACCAAGCTAAAAGTTACTTAAAAGAAGTCGGCGATTTATCTCAAGAAAGCCCCCATCACTCCAAGAAAAGTAAATTGGAAAAAAAGTTAGCCAAAATTAAAAAGAATCAGAGTAAAACGTCCTGATTCTTACTCTCCCTTTTTCATGTTATGAACTCATCACCAATAAGCACTAATTATTGCTTATTTGGAGGAGCTTTTGACCCTGTCCATCAAGGGCATATCCAATTAGCACTTGCAACTTGCCAACAGTTTTCCATTGACCGAGTTTTTTTTACCCCCACTTACAATAGCCCACACAAAGGCAAAGCCTTTACCTCTTTTACCCATCGGGTGGCTATGCTTCAACAAGCATTAGCCTCCACCCCTCATTTTGAAGTCAGCTCCATTGAAGCCTCACTCTCTCAACCCTCTTATACCCTAAATACCATTAGGGCATTAAAGGAGCAGCAGAACATTAAGACCTTGTATTTACTTATTGGGTCAGATAATTGGGCGTCCTTTAAAAAATGGCACCAATGGCAAGAGGTTTTGAAACAAGTCACTGTGATTGTATATCCAAGAGGGCATTTTCAAGAGCCATTAAAAGACTCATCCAATCCCTTTAAACCCCTTGTCCTTCAAGCCCCTTTAATTCATATTTCCTCAACGGAAATAAGAGCCTCTATTAAATCGGGGCAAC
>CAZLBO010000353.1:0-3109 GCA_964557725.1 uncultured Bifidobacteriales bacterium
TATTTTTAAAATTCTATCTAGTCTTGTTGACTGGATTACAGATAGTACATCTCTACACACATGAACTAGCCCAAAATAAGTCTGATTTGCTTTACAGAGTTTATAACTATTCACTAGTATACCAAGTCCATTACTGTGAACCATCTCTACACCACTAAAGTCTAACAAAATGGCCTTCTTCTTTTGAGCCACCAATTTGTTTAACTTTTTTTGAAAAGCACTTAGATCGGCTTGATCAAATTCACTAGGAAATTCTAATAAATGATAGGATTTTAAAAAAAACACGATTTATCTCATCTGGCTAAAAGGGCAAGAAATAATACATACTGATTATAAACAAAAGAAAGCAACTTATCCATATAAACTAGCAATTTAAAACGCCTCCTTAAAAGCTTTTTGTTAAAGCCACATTATCCTCTAAATCAAATATTCGAAGTTCATCTGAAACCATCTCGTTAATATTCAACAAAAAAACCTCTTTGTCCGTACAGAACCCTCTAAATATTTTTAAGCAATCAGGGTCGATAAAACCTAACTCTAAAAAATCCAATTGTACCATTCCTTCCTCTTTTGTTTCTTTCAAAAGAGATGAAAATGATTTTCCAAGAGAAAGAACACCAGAGCACTTATAAATCTTTACTCCTTTCCTTACCTCTGTTAGATAGGAGAATTCGATTTTTTCCTGTGATTCGAAATCATCAAAACCTGTTATTTCAAATTCTTCGATTGTTGGATAGGTTTTAAATAATTTATCTACTTGAGTCAGTTTCAAAGCTTCCATCACACGTTTATCTACGCCAATTAAACACATATTTCTTTTTACAGCAAGACAATCTTTATAGCCTTGAATAAGCAAACTAATATCGGAGCTGTATAACATTTTCACAGGATTCATATCTACCAAGACATCTCTCTTTTCCGTTTTTAAAGCAGAAGCCATCGAGATCAAAAAAACATCCTGTTTTTCATAAATTTCACCACGCTCAAATGTGACCAGCTGATAGGCCTTTGGCTTATGCTTCACTTTTACTCTCCCCTTTTTTAAATACCATCCCCTCAGGTGACCAAGTTAACTCTGTCTGCCTAAGCGTTTCATTTCGTTCCCATCGGGCATCGTATACTTGTATGTAAGTAGACTTATGCACGTCCCCCTTAATCTTAATTCTTCCTTTTAATTCTTTAGGCTGCAGCATTTCATCCTCTATCTTCGTTCTCTTTCCCGAAACAAAATCAAACTTCTTTTTTGTTAACTGGTGCTGCAACAATACTTGATTTAATTCTTTTTGCTCCCGTTCAGAAGGTTGGCCTTCATTTCTCTCCATCATTTTCTGCATTGATTTCATTCGCTTTTCTAATTGGTTTAATATACCCGTTATTTTACGCTCCAGGTCTTCCAATTCTTTTTGTTTCTTCTTTTTTATTTCAATTTCTTTATCTAAAATAAACAACTCATTCTTTTCGTCCTCTTTACCCAGAGTAAACACCTCTAGGACATGATAAGCGGTAATCTTATTGCTTATCGTTTGGCAAGACTTACTTATATGAATATTTTCTGCTTTAACATTACAATTTCGCACAGATTGCACTATCTCTAGTGTCCCTTCGCAGTCCACTAATGCATCTTGAATTCTTTCAATTTTCATATTTTTTTTTGCTCTTATTACCGCTTTTCCTTTTCCAAAAACGCCCCCCTCTAATACGACAGAGCCCTCATGTGATACGATTTCACAAGCTTCAACAGTGCCTTCGACTCGAATATCACCCTTGGCTTCTACCCTAAATCCACTGATCACATTTCCATATACAATCACTGCACCAGCATACTTTATGTTTCCACTTTTATAATCAACATTTCCTGGAATAGTCAATAGTTCCCCAATATTGATGGTTCCTTTTCCTCTATATACATAACCACTTTTTTGAGCCAGCAATTTATTCTTATCCTTACTCAACTCGGTATTTAGCCCTTTGGGTAAGGGGAGCTCCTTCCCTATATTAGGTTGAATTGCATTTCCCCATACATCAATTCCAGCCCTTCCTATAATAGGAGGATAACGAATAGCTAACAACTCTCCCTCTAAAACTTGTGTCACTGTTTTTATATTTTTAAAATCGGCCTGCCCACCCGCTAAAATAATCGGCTTAGAATCAGGATCAATTTCAATTTCTTCTTTTATAACACTATTTTTTCCATGCTCTGGGGGCGTACAAACAGCAATGATGCTTGTTTCACCATAGGACTTCTTATTGATTATCTGACTAATAACAGCCCAATCCACACCATGTATTACATTTTTTTTCTTTAATAGGTACGCAACATCCTCTACGGTTACATCCAATTGAGCGGGAGGGGGTTTTAAAGTCATGGAAACCTTTAAGGCTTTAACATTCAGCATTACTAACTCTTGCTTTTCTGGGTCAAAAAAGGAGAACTTTGGCCCAATAAATTCTAACCTTCCTCTGGCGCTAGAAAAAACTTCTTGAACTCTTTTCCAATCGTAGTTTATGACATATTCATCATCTAATTCCGATTTTAACTGCTTAATCCCCACCTCTGACTTTGCATTGGAACGAACCAAAAGATAGGCTTCTTCCCCACGTGTTTCCCACACCATATGTTCATGTTCATAACGCATCGCTTCTCTTCCATTATAAACTAAGGAAGTGCAGAAAGGGGATTTATTTAAAGTAAAAGTTTACTTTTGGTTATAAATACTTTGTTCACAAAAACCATCCTACAAAAACGAACAAAACGATAACACCACAAATAACCCAATCAAACTTGTCCAATATTTCAACTTTGGAAACAAAAAAAGGCAACTCATTATTGAGTTGCCTTTTAAAGTGTTTATCGAAGGTTTTAGAAAAAGTTTACCCTTTGTGGAGCAAAACTATTTTTTCCATCGCTTACTTTTACAAAGTAAACTCCCTCTGCTAAGCCTTGAAAAGTAAAGCTCTTGCTTGTGGCTTCTTTAGTAGAAACTTGGTTTCCTGCTATGTCAAAGAGGCTGACAGAATAAGCCTTCTCTTCCACTAAGGAAACAACGAGGCTTCCTTGGTCCTGTTTAAGAGTAAAATAAGAAGCTGATTTATTTCTTTGGTCATTAAT
>CAZLBO010000354.1:0-3102 GCA_964557725.1 uncultured Bifidobacteriales bacterium
TAGCAAATCGGGGTGAGATAGCCCTTCGAATTATTAGAACATGTAAAGAAATGGGGATTAAAACAGTAGCTGTTCACTCCACGGCCGATGCTCGTGCTTTACATGTGCATTATGCGGATGAGGATATATGTATTGGGCCACCTAACTCAAAAGATAGTTATCTCAATGCCCGTCAAATTATAGCAGCAGCAGAGTTATCTAATGCCGATGCCATCCACCCTGGTTTTGGTTTTTTGTCTGAAAATGCTGAATTTGCGGCCATGTGTGAAGAAAACAATTTAACCTTTATAGGTCCCACTGCCGAGAGTATTAATCAACTAGGTAATAAGAGCTTTGCGAAAGTGGCAATGGATAAGGCTAAAGTACCTACTATTCCTGGTTCAAAAGGGGTGATTCCCAATGTGAAGATGGCTTTAAAAGAAGCTGAAAGAATTGGTTATCCCGTAATTGTTAAAGCCTCTGCTGGTGGTGGTGGCCGTGGAATGCGTGTTGCAAAAAGTGAAACTGAATTGAGTAAGGCTTTTAATGTAGCCTCAGCAGAAGCCCTTTCTTGTTTTGGGAATGGGGAAATGTACATGGAAAAATTCTTTACTAATCCAAGGCATGTTGAAGTTCAACTTATTGGGGATAAATCGGGAAATATGATTTATCTAGGCGAGAGAGATTGTTCTGTTCAACGTCGTCACCAAAAATTAATTGAAGAGTCCCCTAGTCCTGCTGTAGATGCAAAAACCAGAAAACAAATGGGTGAGCTAGCTGCCAGAGGGGCATCTTCTGTGGGCTATCACAATGCAGGGACGATGGAGTTTTTGTATGAAAAGGGTAAATTCTATTTTATGGAAATGAATACCCGCATACAAGTTGAGCATCCTGTTACCGAGATGGTCACAGGGGTCGATTTAATTCGCCAGCAAATAGTGGTGGCTTATGGAGAGAAGTTAGAGTTTACTCAAAAAGACATTAACCTTCAGGGACACAGCATAGAATGTCGCATTAATGCAGAAGACCCTGCTAAGGATTTTCAACCAAGCCCTGGTACGATCACAGATTTTAACATCCCCGGAGGGATAGGGATTAGAGTAGATACCCATTGTTATAATGGTTATGTGGTTCCTCCTTATTACGATAGTATGATAGCTAAGTTAATTGTTCATGCTCCTTCCCGAGAAAAAGCGATAGCGCGTATGCTTAGGGCGTTGGATGAGTTTGTGATAGAGGGTATTAAAACAACCATCCCTGCACTAAAACGAATCTTAAAGCATGAAAAATTTCAATCAGGTGACTTTGATACAAAATTTTTAGAATTGTATCCTGAAGTGCTTGATTTTGATAAGTAGAGGGTAAACGTAAATTTAGGCTTCACTAAACCTTTTTCTCCGTCTTGGGACTAGAAAATTGGAGGTCACAATTTGTGACTTCCAATCATGTTACTATCAAGGTGGCCTTTTTAACCCGTCATTCCCGCATCGTCGGGAATCCACAACAACAAAATATTAATCTGTCGCTATACTAGGCTAGGCTTCACTAACGCCCAGTGTCAGGAATTTTTCACTTCTTTTGAAAATTAATTAGAGGGGCAGGACAAGGTTAATACAAGAAACTTGAACCTATTTTACTAGATTTGTAGGTAAGAAAGAACAAGGAAGCGAATGACTACCCAAGAAGAACAACAATTTTTCAAAGACCTAGACAAAAAACTTTGGACGGCGGCAGACAAGTTGCGCGGAAGTTTAGATGCGGCTCAATATAAGCACACTGTACTGGGGTTAGTATTCCTGAAATACGTATCCGATAGTTTCGATGCCTATCGCATAGAATTAAAAACAGCTTTTGGACAAAAAAAGAGTGACCTCTTTATTGATCGGAAGGATTTTGATTCTGATAAGGAGTATGAGGAAGATATTGTGGCTGAGCTAGAGGAGCGGGATTATTATTTAGAACAAAATGTATTCTGGGTGCCACCACTCGCTCGTTGGGAATTGATAAGAGATAATTCTCGTTTGGCAGCAAAAACTAAAATCAAATTATTAGATGGTAAAAAGTATGAGTTTAAAGCCATTGGTAAATTAATAGACGACGCTTTAGAAGCCATCGAAAAAGACAACCCCAAGCTAAAGGGTGTTTTAAATAAACAATACACCCGATTACAAATTGACCCTTCTAAGTTATCTGAGTTAATTGATCATATTAGTGATATTCCTTTCAGTCATAAAAATTTAGGCTCAAAAGATATATTGGGGCATGTATATGAATACTTTTTGGGGCAGTTTGCCTTAGCAGAAGGTAAAAAGGGCGGGCAGTTTTACACCCCTAAATCTATTGTGGGCATGATTGTTGAAATAATGCAGCCTTTTGAAGGCCGAGTGTATGACCCTGCCATGGGTTCGGGTGGCTTCTTTGTGCAGAGTGAAAAGTTTATCACAGAACACGGTGGTAAAATTGGAAACATCTCTATTTATGGCCAAGAGTTTAATCACGCCACTTGGCAGTTAGCGGCCATGAATATGGCAATTAGGGGCATGGATTTTGATTTTGGCAAAGAACCTGCCAACACTTTCACTAATGATTTACATCCTGATTTAAAAGCTGATTTTGTAATGGCCAACCCTCCTTTTAATATGAAGGAATGGGATATAGGTGTTAAAGAAGATGATGTACGCTGGAAGGGTTTTCAAAAACCTCCTTCTGGTAACGCCAACTTTGCGTGGGTATTGCACATGCTACACCATATTGGGCCTAAAGGTTCCGTTGGATTATTACTGGCTAATGGGTCTATGAGTTCTAATACGGGGGGTGAGGGTGATATTCGCCGTCAATTTATTGAAAATGATTTGGTAGAATGTATGGTGGCATTGCCTGGGCAGCTTTTTACTAATACACAGATTCCTGCCTGTATTTGGTTTTTGACTAAGAACAAAAAGAAACTCAAAAAAAATAGAGACCGAAGCGGTGAAGTACTTTTTATTGATGCTCGTGAGCTTGGGTATATGAAGGATAGAGTATTGCGGGATTTTAAGCCTGAGGATGTTGCATTGGTGGCGGATACTTTTCATCATTGGAAAACGGGTAAGGGGTATGAGGATGTTGCTGGGTTTTGTAAGT